>JBCBHI010000665.1:0-3572 GCA_038525885.1 Bacteroidota bacterium | reverse complement strand
CTAGATCGAAAATAGTACCCTACTAGGGACCTATGCCCTGAAAATCTTTTTATTTTTATACCCTTTGGTTGTGATTTAATTGGAGAAATGATCCTGTCCGTTGGTTTTGGCAGGATACGTGTATTTATTCTTTATGGTTGACGAGCATATTTTAGTCGCTGCCGCGGATGCAGTGCGTTCTGGCGTAGCCATTGTTGATCGAGATGGCGGTATTCTTTGGGCAAATCTGGCATTTGGTTCTCTCTTAAACCTTTCTGACAAAACGGTATGGCAAAACAAGTCCATTACCGAGGTACTAGATTCCCCTTCTTCTGAAAACATTGATCAATCAACTATTCTGAACGGCCTGGCGGCGATGAAGGAATTCCGCCTGGAATGGGGTATACCTAAAGGAAACGGCACGCAGGTTTGGGTAGAATTGCAGGGTTATCCTATGCGCCATTCGGAAGGTTTCGGTGAGTACATTCTCACCTTGGAAGATATATCTCAGCGCAGGCGGTACCAAAACCAACTGCGCGAAAGCCAAAGCCGGTTCCGCATGCTGTCAAATAACTCGGCGGCCATGATGTGGACTACCAATGCTGATGCCCTGGTCACTTTTGTTAACAAAGCCTGGTGTGATTACACGGGCCGCCCTATGGATGCTGAGTTAGGATTTGGCTGGACAGAAAGCCTGCATCCTGACGAAAAAGATCACATACTCCTGGAACTAGAAAAAGTTTTTGATACCAAAAAGCCGTTTGAGGTAGAATATCGGGTGCGAAAAGCGAACGGCTCCTATGGCTGGGTGCTTGAGCGGGGCATTCCTATGTTTGAAGCCAATGATGTTTTTGTTGGTATTATGGGCACCTGTTTCGAGATCACCGACCGCAAAGCCACCGAAATGGAGCTCAGCAGAAAAAGCCGCACGTTGGATGCCGTTGAGAGTACCTACAATTCTACTTTCAAAAATCAGATTGGGCAGTTAGAAGCGGAAGTTCGGAATGTGGAGAGTAACGGGGATGCTAACCTGAACGGGATTGTGGCTTCATTGGAAGCTTTGAAAAACACCTACATGGCGCTGGAACAAGAGCTCAACGTAAAGAAAGCCGAGGAATTCAATTCCTACACGATCCCTCTCCCTCGGTTCATCTTTATGGGAAAGTAAACAAAGAAAGCGCACCCGGCAGGAATGAATACTCCCACGCCCGGTGCGCTTTCTAGTGATATATTTACAGGCCGGTTTATACGAGTTCGCCCTGCCCGATCATTCTGTTCTCCATCTGGCTGCACAGCTTACGCTTCAAGGCCACAATCTCATCCGTCTGTTCTTGCCGATGATAGTAGCGCAATAGTTGAGTGCCGTAGTGCATAAAAACATCATCGGTCACCTCGGGTCCTGCCTCAAAATCGTAAATAGCAGGCTCCTGCACGTTGAAGAAGGCTCCCCCTGTGGTATGCACCACCCGGTCATGCTCTAGCTCATAGGTGCGAGCATCAGCCGTTACATTACCATTCACATCATTAGCTCCGTAGCAGTGCAAGGTCAGATAAGGTTGGGTAGTGGCATTGCCCATTTGATGAATCAGTGCGTTGTTCACCTTCACAATGGAGCCTTTGGGAAGAATTTCCATTTTAGAAAACTCCAGTATTCCCTCCTTCATACAATAGATCTGGTGATGCACATGACCGAAAACCTGCAAGGCTCCCCACTGGGTATACCCATGGTTATGTATGGAGGAATAGTAGCCTGGATTCCAAGACATGACCATGATCTCGAAGTTACCCTTGTCCACCACTAGCTTACGACCATAGCAGTCTGCGGTGGGGTGCTCAAAATCAGCAAAGGGTAATAGATCTTCTTCTTGGACGTCAGCAGCTTGTAGTATCTCCCCAGCACGTGCTGGGTTCAATTTACCTTCTGTTTCGAAGGCTTCGGCTAGATTATTAATGAGCCGAGTTAGTGAGGTAGGTAAAATTTGTATTTCCATGTTTACTTAAATAAGTCTACTCTAGACAAGACTTCTAAAAACAGCTTTATGAAGCTAGAAGCACTCTAGTATTGAATTGCATCATGGACTCCATGTAAATTCCACTATGGTATAGAATATACGGGTTTCCCCGGAATCATCATAAGACCAATTGCATTATTACTACGTCCATCCATTGGCCGTTTTTGAACCCAATTTCCTTTTGGGTTCCTACTATGGTATAGCCCAGTTGGCGGTTATATTCAATGCTGGATTCGTTCACCGCAAATATTTTGGCCACCAGATGATGGTAGTCCATGGACCGGGCCTCATCTATCAAATGCCTCTTCATGGCAGACCCATACCCCTTACGGGTTTCTGTCTGCCGTAGGTACACCGCAGTTTCGCAGGCAAACCGATAGCCCTCGCGGTCGCTATAGCGCTTGAGGATGCCCCAGCCTACCACTACACCTTCCCTTACCTGGGCATACAAGCGCTCCCGCGCATGAAACTTCTCAATCCACCCCGCAATATCCTCCTCGGACTTTAGGGTTTCCTCCATGGTGGCATTCCCCTTACGGATGGCCTCGTTATATATTTCTGCAATGGCAGAATAGTGCTCAGGGCGAGCCGGAACAATCATTACCTCGCTCATGCTGGTTGCTTAGCCAGAGTCAATACTTTACCTGGATTGGTCTGGCGTATTTCTCGCTCTTCGATGACCAACTTCCCGTTTACCCACAGATACTCCACACCATCCGAAAGGCTCTTGGGCGCCATATAAGTGGCGTTGGCTTTCAAGGTACTGGGGTTGAGCAATACCAAATCCGCAAAATACCCTTGGGCAATTTGCCCCCTCTTATCCAGCTTGAACATATCTGCTGGCAAGTAGGTAATCTTGTGGATTGCCTCTTCCCAGCCCAGTGCTTCCAAGTTCAGTACAAAGCGCTCCAGGTACTCAGTAAATGCCCCATATGACCGAGGGTGGGGCTGTCCGATGGTTTTGGGGGCATTAATTGGGTAGCTCCACGAGTCCGTACAAATCATGCTATGCGGCCAGAGTACCGCCGCATCAATATCCTTTTGGTCTATGCAATGGTACACGATCCAGGTCTCGGTGCTTTTGATCAGCATATCGGCTATGGCCTGAGCCTCCGATATCCCCTGCTCCTGAGAGATCTCTGCCACCGTTTTGGCTGCATACTCCTCGTACTCATCCGAGATGATCAGCATCAGATCCAGATCATAGTCCCGCTCTACTATGTAGTTGGCTATCTCCTCTACCGCCCCCGGTTGCTGCAGTTTACCGGGTACTTTATCAATTCCATCTTGCAAATAATGCTTAGGAATGAAAGCCCGCAGCTTAGTAGAGATCGCGGTATAGGGATACACATCCACCGCAGCCGGCATATCCGGATGCTTAGCGTTGAACTCCTCTATCTGCTGGAGCACCTTCGGGATTTTGCCCCAATTTTGCTTCTCCGCAGCCTTCAGGTGACTAATGAGGGTACGTACTCCTGCTTTCTCGCTGATGGTCAGGGCCTCCGTTACAGCCTCTTCCACGTGGTTGCGTTCATCCCGGATGTGCGAAGCATACACCCCACCATTTTCGGCGGTTACCTT
>JBCBHI010000664.1:0-3574 GCA_038525885.1 Bacteroidota bacterium | reverse complement strand
GGCAGGTTCATGGCTGAGACAGTAAGGATGGTTACTCCTTGTGAATTGAACAATTACGCGGTAGTACCCGAAAAGTAATTCTTATCTGCATGCAACACTTGTCCTCCTGGGTAAGGCTTTAAAAACTGAGACCGGGGTGAATAATAGCCAGCCCTAATACAAGAGGAAGGTAATTGACCGATTAATATTTAAATGCATATAAGGGTATTTGGAACTTTTTGAGCCATTTTTATACCGATGACCAGAGCAGAATTTATCAAGATTTGTGGCGTATTAGGCATCGGATTGCCCTTGCAGTCCACCTTAGTTTCTTGCAACCCAGCGGCCCTTGGGCCTGATGGGCGAGTGGTGATTGTAGGAGCGGGTGCGGCAGGCCTGGCCACAGCCTACCTGCTTAGGCTGCAAGGTATTGAAGTCACAGTACTGGAAGCCTCAACTCAGGTAGGCGGCCGCATGAAAAGAACCACCGAGTTCGCCGAATTCCCTATACCTCTGGGTGCGGAGTGGATCCATACGGACCCCAGTATCCTGTCTGAGTTGGTAAATGACCCCACCAATGTGGTCAACATTGCCACCACTGACTATGATCCTGCCACAGACTACGGGCTGTTTGAAGGCGAACGAATTAGCCTGGCCGAAGCAGGGTTTGATGGGGACCATAAGTTCATTAACTCCTCCTGGTTAGATTTCTTTGAGGAATACATTCTCCCGGATGTACAGGACCGGATCCAATTCAACGCCGTGGTGGAGGCGATTGACTATAGCGAGGACATCATTCGAGTAAGGACGAGCACAGAGGAATTTACGGCGGACAGAGTGGTGGTCACCATACCTCTCAAAATGCTGCAGTCTGGTAGCATCCAGTTTACCCCAGCGCTACCCAACAGTAAGCAACGGGCCATTGATGATGCTACGGTATGGTCCGGTTGCAAGGCCTTTATCGAGTTTTCAGAATCGTTTTATCCGGCCTTTACGGGTTTCAATATATCCCCCGAAACTGCAGGGCAGAAGCTGTATTATGATGCCGCCTATGGGCAGAATACTACCCAAAATGTGCTGGGGCTGTTTGCCGTGGGCACTGGTGCGGATCCTTACCTTGCCCTGAACGATCAGGCATTGATCTCTTTTATGCTAGATGAGCTGGATGCTTTGTACGATGGCCAAGCCTCCCAATATTACCTCAAGCATACTTTCCAAAACTGGACCGCCGAACCCTATATTGGTGGAGCCTATTTATATGACCATGAGTCTTTTGGGAGGGTGAGAACTTTGGGCGATTCCGTGGATAACAAGGTGTTCTTTGCTGGCGAAGCTTATACGGACGGCTCCAATTGGGGTGGGGTAGACGCCGCCATTGGGGCCGCCCAGCGAGTAGTGAGTACCTTGGTAGGGTAGAGCAGACCTATTCAGACCGGGTGTCCCATAGGATCGTAGGTTGTTTTTCAGACCTTTTGGAAAACGTACTCGGTAGGGCAGTACTCAAGGAATCTTGGAAGTACAAGGAGGACGCCGGGGTGGCCAGAATGAATTCCTCATAGGGCAGCCATATGAAGAACTTATTCCCAGTTTCTTGCGGACTGGACTGGATGTGTACCTGCGCTCCCAGAATCCGGGAGCGGGACTGAATGTTTTTCCAGCCGTGCCCTTGGCTATCAAACAGTTCTTGCTTGTGAAATCCGGTGCCGTCATCCTCAATCATCATCTGGAATCCCTTGCCGGAATTGACCACGTTGATTTTCACCAAGCCCGCATTGGAGTGCTTCAATATGTTATTGAGCCACTCCTGGCAAATCCGGAAAAGGGTAATCTTTTGGTTCTCGTCCAGGTCATTGAATTCCCCTTTGGAGTGGAACTTCACCGTAAGGGTCCCGATACCGTTGATGTTGTAGCACAGCTCCCGCAGAGCTTCGGGTAGCCCTCGTTCCTTTAGGGTGATGGGCATCAGGCCAAAGCAAATCCGGCGCAGGTCATCGGACATGGTTTGCAGTACCTGGTTAGAATGGGCAAACATATTGGTGGTCTCCTTATTCTGGCTGTTCCATTGCCGTTCCAGGGTTTGCAGGTTGAGTTTGAGTACCGCAATGAGCTGCCCGTAGTTATCGTGCAGGTCCTGTGCGTAGCGTGACCGCTCCACTTCTTGCGACTGTATAATGGCTTTGATCTGGCTATCCCGGTATTGCAACTCCATCTGCTTAAGCTTTTCCTCCCGCTTGAGCCGATTGCGCTGCCCTATCAGTAAGACCACAATCAGGAAACCCAGGGAGATCAGGGCCACGCCAAAAATTACCGTCCGTTCTTGCCGGATGCTTTTCAGGTCCGCATTGACCAGTTTGGCACCTAATGCCAGTAGGTTATTTTCAATGTAATCATCGGCGTGTACCTCCATTTCAGAGTACTGGTTGTACTCCTCCATACGGCGGTCAAAATTGAGCATCAGCTCGTCTGCCTTTAGGATCACAATGTCCATGTTTTCGTTGAGCATTCGGGCCCAACGCCGCTCCTGCGGGGTTTTGGCGGTTTCTATGAAGATGTTCTCCCACAGCTGTATGTTGGACCGGGCCTCCAAGAACTCCATGCGCGACTCCTCAGCCCCACGCTGCATGATGTATTCGGATAGCGCCAGCAGGCATTCCTGAATGCCCGTTTCCAGCTCTCCGGTGCTCTCTTCCAGGCGTTCTCTGCGGGTACCGGTCAGATTGTCTACATAGGGTACTATTTCCTTATCCAGCAAGTCATCTATGTCATCAATGGACTCGCTGATGTCCAGATAGTTTTCGTCCACACTCTCGTCCATCCCCAGTACCAGGCGCCCCTTGGCATCCAATTCATCCATCAGCCAGTCTACCTGCTGAATGATGCTTTCCTCTTCCGGCTGATCCGAAATCAGGATCATAGACCGCACCAGCCCCTCTATATCGGCCTCCATGGCCTCATAAATCTGCTTTTGCACCGAATCCCCTTCTACCAAATAGCGGATGAGGGCGGCCTTTTGCTCATCCATGGAGGTGGCAATCTGCAAGGCGTACAACTGCATGGGAATACTGCGCGAGGTGAGTCTTTCTTCCACCTCATTGGTTTTGCGCAGCTTGCCTATGGCTATGATCACAATGATGAGCACCAGCGCAATCAGCCAATAGTCCAGCTTGCGAACTACCCTCAGATACGGTTGCAACTGAGGGGTGCTCAGTAAATTCTTTATGGGAGGGACGGTCTTCCGGGGTCGTTCCATGTCAGCTACTGAAAGGGTTGCTGGTAAGGCCTTTGGCAATGGCAAACTTCACCAGATCAGCGGTAGAGTTGATCCCCAACTTCTTCAGAATGTTGTTGCGGTGTGTTTCCACGGTTTTGGTACTGATGAATAGGAGCGAGGCAATGTCCTTGTTTCTCCGGCCATCTACTAGCATGCGCAGGATGTGAATCTCCCGTTCGGAGAGCTTCTCCAGCGCCGGATCATCATTGAACTGGGTGTCGTCTAGCATGAGCCGGAATACATAATCCTTGATATCCTCACTGAAATACCGCTTGCCTTGCATCACCGTGTTGATAGCCTCCAACATCGATATAGTGTTCGAGG
>JBCBHI010000663.1:0-3585 GCA_038525885.1 Bacteroidota bacterium | reverse complement strand
TGAGAAGGTCTTTGATACTGGTCCTGTTGTGTGGGCTTATACCCACTCTGGTAAATGGGCAAAATGATAGTCTGGTCTTCTATTCCGTAGAAGGGGATATTTCGCAGAGCACCATAGTTTTTGTTCACCAGGACTCGCTGGGTTTTCTCTGGGTAGGTACGCGCTATGGTCTCAACCAATATGACGGGCAGACGTTCCGGCAAATTTATGCTTCGGAAGAGGATAGTACGGGCCTGCCCAATAATACGTTGGCTGGTTCTTATGTGACTCCAGACGGGTTCTGGGTGGCTACCCGAGGTGGCGCTAGTTTTTATGATTCCCAGACCGGACATTTTACCACCTTGGTATCAGAGCGTGACAATCCCAACTCCCTTACCCATCCCAGGGCTACCCGTTTTCATATCGATGACGAAAAATCTGTATGGATAGGTACCGAAGATGGCTTGAATAAGTACGATCCGGAAACGAAAACTATCAAGCAATACCCTTTAGCTCCAAGAAATTCCACCGCTTTCACTATTGGTCATGTCTCCGGGGTGGGAGAGGACCCCACGGGCAATTTGTGGGTAGGTACTTGGTTCGACGGGCTGTACCGCTACCGACCAGAAGGCGATTTTTTCGAAGGCTACTCACATCCTTACCATATCAAAGAACTTGGCCGTATCCGTTGCCTTGTACCTGGTTCCAATACCCTATGGGTGGGCACCGAACGGGGTGTATTCCATCTGGATACGGACCATGGAGAGCCCAATATAGAACCGCTGCACGCTAGGTGGAACAGCGAGGCCTCTGACATATTGGCCAATGCCGTTATCCTAAGTATGTTGGAAGCCAAGGATGGCACTCTGTGGATCGGCACCGAGAACAAAGGCTTGTTCTTGTATCATCCTTCTAATAATACCCTCGTTCACTATGCACCCGATTCTAAACGGGCAGATGGCCTGCCTGTGTACTCCATCTGGTCATTGTATCAGGACAATACGGGTATCGTATGGATAGGCACCTTCAACGGGGGCTTGCTAAAGGTGGACGTTCACCACCAGAAGTTTCAACATGTACGGCGGATATTGGGTAACCCTAACTCGCTGAGCTACAATGCAGTGAGTAGCTTTGCCGAGGATGCCAACGGCAATTTGTGGATTGGTACCGACGGTGGCGGGCTAAACTATCTGGATGAAGAGAAGGGTGAATACACACACTATCGGCATGTAAATGGAGATCCCACCAGCCTGCCAAGCGACGCCATTCTGGCCACGGTAGTAGACCATAAAGGTACCCTGTGGGTAGGCACCTACGATGGGGGGCTTAGCTATAAGAAACCCAACCAGGAAGGGTTCTACACCTATGCTCAAGACTTAGAGGATCCCGATGCGTTGCATGGCTACAATGTATTTGCCATGATGGAAGACTACCAGGGCAATATTTGGGTAGGGGATCATCTCCAAGGGATTAGTATTTATCTGCAAGAAGAAGACCGTTTTATACACCTGGGTCCTGAATTGCCGAAAGATCAAAAGATACAAAGTGGCAGAATACGGGTGTTGTATGAAGATGCACCGGGCTCCGTATGGATAGGCACCGAAATGGTAGGGCTGGAGCACATCTGGCTAGACGATGAATACAACATTCTTCGGAGTAAGCACTATGTCAGCGATAGGCTGATTACCCAAGGTATGGATGTTACCATCACTGATATTCATCGCGACAGGCAAGGGCGAATTTGGGTTTCCAGTTTCAACAAGGGTATTACGGTGCTCAAATCCCATACGGATGAGCTCACTAAGCTGACTACCCGTAGTGGCCTGCCCAGCGATATTGTTTTTGGGATAACCGAGGACAAAAACGGCACCATATGGGCTTCCACTGGAGAGGGACTTTGTGCCATCACCCAAGATTTTGAGGTGACCACCTACCAGCCTTCGGATGGTTTGCAGGGTACAGAGTTTATCAAGAACTCCTGCATGGTGTCCCGCCAGGGAGAGGTGTTTTTTGGTGGAATCAACGGATTCAATCGCTTTTACCCGGAGGCAGTGCAGTCCAATAAGGTATCCCCTCCGGTACATATTACCGGTTTTGCGCTAGCCAATTCGGACAAGCACCAGTATACCCATGGCAATCCTTTAGACCTTCTACATCCTGAAGGGCTGCACCTAAAGTACAATGAGAATGATTTTAGCTTCCAGATGGCAGTGCTGAATTATTCTCAGCCTACCAAGAACGGCTACCATTACCGGTTGGAGCCCTTGGAGGATAACTGGAACCAAAGTGCAACGGGGTATGACCTAAGATATACGAATGTACCGCCAGGGACTTATACCTTCCGGGTGCGGGGAGCAAACAATGACGGGAAATGGAACCCCGATGAGGCTACCTTTACCATCTTCATTGCGCGGCCCTGGTGGAACTCGTACTACGCCTATGCCGTGTATGCCTTGTTCATTATTGGCTTGCTCCTGTGGTCTCGCCAAAACATTATCAACCGGGAACGGCTGAAAAATGAACTGAAGTATGAGCACCTGGAATTGACAAAAGCCCAGGAATTGTCCGATGTGAAATCCCGTTTTTTTGCCAACATCTCCCACGAGTTTCGTACTCCGCTTACGTTGATTTTAGGCCCATTACGGTCCTTGCTCAAGGGCACCTTTCACGGAGACCCTAAGGACCAGTATAAGGTAATGCTGCGCAATGGTGAGCGCTTGCTAAATCTTATCAACCAGATTCTGGAGCTCTCCAAAGTAGAGTCCGGCAGCTTGCAGCTGCAGGTTTCCGAATTGGATTTGGTGGCTACCTTGAAGCCCATCATTTTCCCTTTCAATGAATATGCTGAACGTAAATACCTGACCTTCACGGTTTCTTTCCCCAAAAACAAAGTGACCCTGTGGGCAGATCCTGACAAACTAGAGAAAATAGTGGTGAATCTGCTGTCCAATGCCTTTAAATACACCCCGGAATACGGACAGGTTTCCGTGGCGATAGAAATAGAGGCGAACCACTGCAAAGTGAGGATTCAGGATACGGGAGTAGGCATCGCGGAAGAAAATATGGCCCATATTTTTGACCGCTTCTACCAAGTAAATAATAAGGTGCAGGGCACCGGAATTGGGTTGGCTTTGACCAAAGAGCTGGTAGAACTACACCACGGTACTATTGAAGTGGACAGCCGGGTAGGAGAGGGTACCTGCTTTTGCGTGTCCATACCCTTGGGCAAAGACCACTTTACCCAAACCGAGTTGGCCACCGCCATGGCACCTACCGAAGCCCCTCAAGAAACCCCACCGCGCAATGAGGCGGCCAACAATAAGGTTCACGAGAAACCCACGCTGTTACCCGTTTCGGAAGGGAAGCCCCTTACCTTGCTCATTGCCGAGGATAACGATGACATGCGGCAGTTCCTGGTACAGCAGCTAGAAGGCCACTACCAGATTTTGGAAGCAGCTAATGGACAGCAGGCCCTGGTGCTTGCCCAGGCCCAAAACCCGGATGCCATCCTGTCGGATGTGATGATGCCTGAGCTAGACGGGTTTGAGCTATGTGCTCAGATAAAGTCCAACCCGGATACGGCACATATCCCGGTGATACTGCTTA
>JBCBHI010000662.1:0-3587 GCA_038525885.1 Bacteroidota bacterium | reverse complement strand
GTAGAGAAATTGCTCAAGGCGGTATATGATAACAGTAATAAGTCCATTAGCTGGGACCATGGCAATGACGGACTGCGCCATGACTTTGTAATTGAGGACGTAAAGCGTCAAGATGAAGAGGCCACTTTGAAGCTAAGCTGGGATGGAAAACCCGCTAATATTGAGACCGAGGGTGAACGAGATGTGACCATCACGGCCCTAGGAGATTTTAGCATTACGGATGTAACCGTGGTGAATGGAGCCCAGCAATATGTAAGCGTACGCTTCTCTGAACCTCTACAAAACAACCAAAACCTAAGAGGCCTACTGTCCATTGCCGGAGTTGGTGATGTGCGCTACACGGTAGACGGTAACGAGGTAAAGGTTTATCCGTCTACCCCACAGACCGGGAATAAGGAGCTTACCGTATTCCCTGGGATAAGGAATGTGCTGGGTTATGGTACTAAACAGCAGTTTAACCGCACGGTGGCCTTCCGGCAGGTGAAACCCAACATTCGGTTGGCTAGCAGCGGAACCATTTTGCCAAGTACCGACGGGCTTACTTTCCCCTTTGAGGCGGTAAACCTGCGAGCGGTGGAGGTGAAAATCGTACGGATCTACGAAAAGAACATCCTCCAATTTTTGCAGGTCAATCAAATGAGCGGTTCGCAAGAGATCAAGCGCGTAGGCCGCCCCATCTTCCACCAGGATGTGCCCCTGAACGGAGCCGCGGCAGATCTGAGTGAGTGGAATCGCTATTCGCTGGATCTGGCAGACCTGATCAAAACGGAGCCCGGAGCAATTTATCAGGTAGAATTGAAATTCCGCCGGAGCCAATCCACCTACTATTGCGAGGGGCAAACTCAAACCACGGATGCCCTCACGGGTACCGGTGGCAACTGGGACGAAAGTGATCCTGAAATAGATAATAGCTACTGGGACGGGGCCGAAGATTATTATTCCTATGAAAGCTATAACTGGCAGGACCGGGAAGACCCCTGTACGGATTCCTACTATGCTTACAAGCGGAACTATGAGGAAATCCGCCAGAATATACTGGCCTCAGACCTGGGCTTGATGGCCAAACGAGGGGGTGAGGGAGACCTGTGGGTGTTCGCGACGGATCTGCTTTCTACCGATCCGCTAAGCGGTGTAGAGGTAACCGCCTACAACTACCAGCAGGAGGAGCTAGCCACGGGTACTACTGACGGTGAGGGCCGTATACAGTTGCCCTTGGAAACCAACCCCTATATGCTGGTGGCCGCCCAGGGTACTCAGCGGGGATACCTGAAACTGGACAACCGCTCCAGCTTGTCGGTAAGCAATTTTGACGTGAGCGGCACCCGGGTGCAAGATGGCCTCAAGGGGATGATCTACGGGGAGCGGGGCGTATGGCGGCCTGGTGATACGTTGTTCCTTTCTTTCATCCTGGAAGATCAGCTAAACCGCCTACCTCAAAACCACCCGGTGGTATTTGAACTCTCCAACCCAATGGGCCAGGTGGTAAACCGCCAGGTAGAAACGGAGGGGCTGAATGGCTTCTACCGGTTTACCACCATGACGGAATCTGGTGCTCCTACCGGAACGTATACGGCCAAAGTACGCGTGGGTGGGGCTACCTTTACCAAGTATTTGCCCATAGAAACGGTAAAGCCTAACCGACTGAAAATCAACCTAGATTTTGGGGTAGAAAGCCTGAACGCGGAAGATGCCAGCTACGGTGGCAACCTGAAAGTAACCTGGCTAACGGGCGTAACCGCCGGAGGGCTTAGGGCCCGGTTTAAGGTGACGCTGAAGCAAACCAAGACAACCTTTGCCCGGTACAGCGACTATACTTTTGACGATCCTACGAAATCCTTTGAAGCGGAAGAGCGCGAGATATTTGATGGGCAGCTGGATGGCAATGGTGAGGCTACCATTTCCGGGACTTTCTCCCGCGAGCCCGATGCTCCTGGTAAGCTCATGGCGTACTTCCGTGGACAAGTATTCGAAGAAGGGGGCGACTTCAGTATCGATCAGTTTGCGATCCCTTACTATCCCTTTACCACGTTTGTGGGTGTGAAAATGCCTGCCGGAGACGCGGCCCGCGGTATGCTGTTGACGGACACTACCCATACGGTACAGTTCCGTACGGTAAACGCCCAAGGTGAACCTTCTGGCAACCGCAATCTAGACATCGAGATCTATAAGCTAAGCTGGCGCTGGTGGTGGGACAACTCTGCCAACAGTGCCAACTACATGTCGGGGTCTAGCAGTAGCCTGATAGCGGAAGGCAGCACCCGAACCAATGCACAGGGTGAAGGCAACTGGAATTTCCGAATAGAATATCCCAGCTGGGGGCGCTATGTGATAGTAGCTACGGACCGCGAGTCTGGACACCGGACGGGCAAGGTGTTCTATGCCGACTGGCCAGGCTGGGCCGGACGGGCGCAGCGAGAAAACCCCGGTGGCGAGTCTATCCTTAGCTTCGGCACGGATAAATCGGAGTATCAGCTGGGTGAACGGGTAAAACTAAGTATACCCAGCAGCGGAACCGGCCGGGCCTTGGTAAGCCTGGAAACGGGAAGTGAAGTACTACGCACCTATTGGGTGAACACGCAAAAAGGCGAAACAAACTTTGAGTTCGAAACCACCCCCGATATGGCTCCCAGCACTTACGTACACGTAACCCTGCTACAACCCCACAACCAAACGGAGAACGACCTACCCATCCGGCTGTATGGGGTATCCCCCATCAAGGTAGAGGACCCCAATACCCTCCTAGAACCGGTACTGGACATGGCCGATGAAATACGTCCTGAATCTGAGGTAACGGTACAGGTGAGCGAGGCCAACGGTAAGGCTATGACGTATACCCTGGCCATGGTGGACGAAGGACTGCTGGACCTGACCCGCTACCGAACCCCCAATCCTTGGAATACCTTCTATGCCCGCGAGGCTTTGGGAGTGCGCACCTGGGACTTGTATGAGGATGTGATAGGAGCCTACGGAGGCGACCTGGAACGGATACTGGCTATTGGGGGAGATGATTTTGCTGAGGACGAAGACAGCCAATCTGAAGCCAACCGATTCAAACCGGTAGTGCGTTTCTTTGGGCCTTTTGAGTTGGACAGAGGGGATGAGAACACCCACACCTTCAAAATGCCACCCTATGTGGGTTCGGTGAAAACCATGGTGGTAGCCGGACAGGCCGGAGCCTACGGAGCGGTAGATAAGGCTACCCCGGTACGCAAACCGCTAATGGCCCTAGCCACGCTACCCCGGGTGCTTGGTCCTGACGAAACGGTGAAATTGCCCGTCAATATATTCACCCTCTCTGACGACCTGAAGGATGTAAGCGTAACGGTAGAGACTAACGACCTGCTTGAGATACAAGGGTCCAATTCCAAGTCGATACGGTTTAGTAGGGCAGGCGATCAGATTGTGGAATTTGATGTGAAAACCGCGGCTAAACTAGGCGTAGCCACCGTACACGTAGTGGCTAAAAGTGGCCGGGAGGAAGCGGAATATGACATAGAGATTCAGATTAGAAATCCTAACCCGTACATCACGGACTCACAGGCCAAACTGATAGAAGCAGGCGACACTTGGGAGGTAAATTACAGCCC
>JBCBHI010000661.1:0-3591 GCA_038525885.1 Bacteroidota bacterium | reverse complement strand
AAAACAGAAACTGACGGATTTGATATCACCCTTACGTTTAATTTGGCGGAGTTGGGCCTGATCAACGTGAGTGATTTTGCACTCTATAAGCGGACGGCTACTTCGGGTAACTTTACTAACCTTTCACTTACGCCTACTATTTTGGGTGACGAGGTTTCGTTCACGGTTCCCAATGCCAATCTTAATACGGGAGACCAGTTTTTCACCTTGGCCTTTGGGGCCAGCCTGCCGGGCGGTGTTTCTACCAATCTGGCGTTGTGGCTGCAAGCGGATAATGGGGTAGAGGTAACTGGCACAGCAGTAGACGACTGGCTAGATCAGAGTGGAAATAGCAATGATGCCACGGACCCTTCGGCCTTAGCAGAGTTGCAGGCTACCGCTACCAACTTCAATCCTGGGGTGGCCTTCAATGGAGATGCTACCTCCCTGGAAGGAGCGGTCACCACTACCAACTCAAATTTGACATTCTTCACGGTATATGAAGACAATAGTGGCGCCAATTCCGGAGGAGCACTTTTTGAGTTCAATTCTGGTGCTCAAAGCCATCCACTTACGGATCAGGCCTATGCGGGAGGAAGCAATTTTTCGGCCAACCTTACCAAAAATTCCCCTACGCTGATTACCGTAGAACATCCTTCTGGTACCACGGCAAACCTTACCCTGAACGGTTCGGCTTTTGAAGCCAGCTATACCACGGTAGGAACCAGCGCAGCGGGCACCTATAATTATACGTTAGGAGACGATGACAATGGCGGGAACACTTTCAATGGAGTCATCTCTGAATTGATTGCCTATGGAGGAACGCTTTCTGCTACGGATAAAGAACAGGTAGAATCCTATCTAGCCATCAAGTACGGGTTAACGCTTGGTCATGACTACTTGGCTAGTGACGGTACCCTGATATTTGATGTAGATAATAGTACGGCCAACGACGGTTACGAAAACGCCATTGTAACGCTGGGTAATGACCTCACCTCTGGCCTGGACCAGAAGGTAGCCAAGTCAGATTCTGATTCATTGGTCATTGCGTTGGAAGCAGATTTCACCACGAGCAATGCAGGGCGTACTACCTCCTTGACCGATGACTCTTTCTTCTTTGCTTCCGCCAACGGATCGGGCTATACGGCTACTTTTGATGGGACCCGCACGCGCCTGGATAGAGTCTGGAAAGTAAATGAAACGGGCACCGTGGGTACGGTGCATTTAGGGTTACCCCTCACGATTAGCTCTTTAAGTACACTGGATTCCTTGTTCGTTTCCACCGACCCTACGTTTGCCATCGGAGTTACCCGCGTAGCGGTGAGTGAGTTGGGTAGTTTCCAAACAGTTAGTTACGATTTCACCAACGGAGAGTATTTCACATTCTCATTAAACGAGGCCCTAAGCACTAGTAATGAGAACCTAATGGTTTGGTTGAAGGCGGATGCTGACGTAACCACCACGGGTAGTACGGTGACGAGCTGGGGAGACCAAAGTAGTTTTGGCAATGATGCGGATAACAGTGATAGTGAGTTTGACGCCGAAGCCGGCGTTGAGACGGAAGGTGTGGTAACCTTGTTGGACAACTCCATCAACTTCAACCCTGCCATCTCTATGGACAACGATCGACGACCCATTACGGGTAGCTTCACTAGTACGGTGGACGGCTTTTCCTTCTTTGTGGTGAGCATTGATGAAGACAACACCAGTACCAACGATGCTCGATTTGACATTTGGCAAGTAGGCGGTGCCGGTGGTGCGAATGACCGGGCTTTCTTTTTCGAAAACCAGTACGCAACCACCTCATTTAACTTCACTAGAAATACCGTGGATGATACCTTGGCGATCTACTCCATCGATCATCCTTTCGGAAGTACCGCCGATATTTATGAAAACGGGTCTGCCTTCGAATTGGGATGGACAACTTTCGCAGATAATGACAATGATGCCGGAAACTATCTCTACGTAGTAGGGGATGATGCCACGTCGGATCAGATGTTTACGGGTAGGATTGCTGAGTTCTTGATTTTCCAAGATGATATTAGCGAAGGTGACCGCGAGACTATTGAATCGTACCTGGCCGTGAAATACGGTATCTCCCTCGGCCATGATTATGTATCGCCAGGAGGGGCCACCGTGTTTGATATACAGACCAGTGAAAACGATGGATTTGAGCAAAATATCGCTTTCATTGCCCGTGAAGATGCCTTCGGCCTAGACCAAAAGGTAAGCCAGGCCTTCTTTGGTTCTTTGGTAGTTTCCATGGCTCAGGACTTTACCAACGCCAACTCCTCCCGTACCACCACCTTTAGCAACGGGCAGTACTTTGGGGTATCTAGCAACGGTGGTTCCATGGCCGCTGATTCTACCTATCGGGGTGTAGCTAGTTCCAGAATAGGGCGTAAATGGAAAGTAAACGAAACCAGTGCACCGGGTTCGGTGTATGTGGCGATTCCTGAGGCATCTGCGGCTGGACTAAACGTGATGCTGGTATCATCAGACTCCGCGTTTACGAGTCCTACAGAGGTTCCGCTTAGCCTAGAGAATGGGTTCTATTTTGTGAATTACGATTTCACAGATGGACAGTATTTTTCCTTTGCCCTTTCAGAGTCACCAGCGGGGGTACCCAACGGACTACAGTTGTGGCTGAAAGCCGATGCCGGGGTAACCGAAACTAGCAATAATGTAAGTGCGTGGGCTGACCAGTCAGGCAACGCGAATGACGCCACTACACCGGCAACGGATCCGGTATTGAATGCTACGGGAATAAACTTCAACCCGAGCATTGACTTCAGTAACACAGGTACTCGAGCAGAAGGTAGCCTGACTACGGGTACGGACAGCCTCACCGTATTTGTGGTGGCAGTAGATGAGAGCGGCGCAGCCTCAGGCAACGTACTTTTTGAGTTGGACGATGCCATCACCCCTTTAGCATTCACTGATGGTAGCTATGCCACCGGGGCCTTTAGTAGTGATATTCAAAAGGATACGGCACAACTCTTGAGTTTTACGCAAGACGAGACCACCGCCAACATATTCCAAAATGGTAGTGCTTTCGAATCAGGTTTGGCAGTGAGTACTTCTAAGTCGGCTTCCTATTCTTACGCCGTAGGCGAAAATGTAGGAGGAGGCAACGGCCTTACGGGTACAGTGGCTGAGGTGATTGTGTACGATGAAGTACTTTCCTCTACCAACAGGGAAGCGGTGCAGAGTTACTTGGCCATAAAATATGCATTACCTGTACAGCATGATCTGCTGGCGTCTGATGGCAGTACCATATTCTCTGCGGCTGCCAATGTGGGATACCTGAACGGCCTTATGGGATTGGGTGCCGACTCCCGAAGCCTCCTAGATCAAGAAATAGCCAAGTCGCCCTACGACTCCCTATACATAGCCACTTCGGACGATTTCACTACTGCGAATACGGCCAGGACTAATGCCTTTAGTGATTTGCAGTACCTCATTGTGGCCAATGATGGGGGAAATCTAGCCTTGGACACTGACTACCGTGGTACCACCAATGCCCGCTTGGGTAGAGTATGGCGGGTTCAGGAATTCAATAATCCGGGAATTGTGTATCTGGCCCTACCCAATTCTGGGGCCTTTACCAGC
>JBCBHI010000660.1:0-3593 GCA_038525885.1 Bacteroidota bacterium | reverse complement strand
CTCAAGGATAACCGTCTCGAAATAATACTAAAGAAGGCATCAGTCTGAATATTCGCCCACCTTGGCAAATTGATGATGAAAGAACTGAACACAGCTATTCTTTTTAAATGAATTTGACTATTTGCACTTGTTCGTGTTTTAGCACCGAAAGGTGCGCCACCAACAAGTCGTACCGCGTAGGTTGTCGGTGACGGGCTTGTCGCCCTTAAACACCGACAACGGCGAGGTCTGAACATTCGCCCACCTTGGCGAACTGATGATGAAAGAACTGAACACAGCTATTCTTTTTGAATGAATTTGACTACTATTTCATTACCAAACCGAAGCAATCATGCCCGCCAGTATATTTCTTAGTTACCGCAGAGCCGACAGCCAAGATGCCACCCGCTGGCTGTATGAAAAACTGGAAGATAAATTTGGGGCCAATCTACTTTTCATGGACTTGGAGGGGGTAGAATCGGGCGAGCTCTGGGACGAAAAGATCAAGGAAAATGCGGAGCAAGCCGACCTGCTGCTAGCCATCATTGGACCCAACTGGGCTGCCTCTACGGAAACAAACCCGAAAGAGTCCCGGCTGGCGGATGCCAACGACTGGGTAAGAAAGGAATTGGAGATTGCCCTAAAGTATGAACACAAGCTAATTCCCATTGTACTTCAGGAGGCTTCTCTCCCAGAAAGCAAGTATCTCCCAGCTAGCCTACAAGTGCTGCACCGCGTTCAGCAGTTTCAGCTAGACACCGGTTCTAGTGGTGATGTGGAAGCGCTCATCAAAGAGATAGAGGAGCGTTTTCGGAGAATTGAGAACCAAGACGCGTTACTGGACCAAGTACAAAAGGTTCTCCCGCAGCCCTATTCCATCGAGGGGTTTATAGATGCCGGAACCCGGTCCAGGGTATACAAGGCCCGGGATGCATATTTGGACCGCTGGGTAGCCATCAAAGTCCTTAAGCCCAGTAAGGACGCCCCGGAGTTCATTGAAAACCTAAAGGAGGGAACGGTGATGGACAACAAGCTGCCTCACTTCGTGCATATATATGGAGCCTACACCGAAAAGACTCCCATTTTTGCCGTCACTAACTTTATGGAGGGAGGTACGCTACGGCACCTGATCCAACAGAAGGAAGGGCAGCTCTTTCACCTCAAGGATGTATTGGCCATTCTACAGAGGATAGGTAAAGTGATGGCCAAAGGGCACGAAATGGGCATCACCCACGGCAACCTTAAGCCTTCTAATATCCTACTGAATGAGTCGAACGAGGCCTACATTTCCTCCCTTTCCCGACGCAAAAACCATTCTCCTACGGCTATCATCGATTCGCTAGAGGCCCAATACGATAATGATGGGCCTGGCTTCGAGATGGAAGACATTGCCTACATAGCCCCGGAAATCATGGACGCGGAGCCCTTGGTCTCTCAAAGTGATTTGCCCAAGTCAGTAGACCAGTATATGCTAGGCCTGGTGGGCTATGAGCTATTGACGGGCACCCTCCCTACCCCTTTGATTCCCGAGAATCTGTCAGAGTCCCTGAGTTTTGATACCAAGCATACTCATACTCCCATTGAGGAATTCCGTTCTGACTGCCTCACCCAGCTATCCAACATTATCATGAAAATGATAGCCTACTACCCTGATGAGCGCTATGACAGCCTGAAGGAGATGATGGCTGACCTGAACAAGGTATCGGTGGAACCACTAGAGATTGCCAGAGACAGTTATGCGCGCTGTTTGGTTCAACAAGGTAGCCCAACCCCTTTCTTCAAAGCCTTTTACGAGCAGTTCGTAGCCAGCTCAGCCAGTGCCAAGAAAACCTTGGGCAAAAAGGGAATAGGCAAGGTGGACGATCACCGCCAATACGCCATGCTGAGCGAATCGATTTTCATGCTACTCATGTTTGCTGAAAAAGAGCCAGAAGGAGAAGACCACAATGTACTTACCCGAGTAGCCAGTGCCCACGACCGAGAGCACCTCAACATCCCCAAGGAGGCCTACGTGGAGTTTGTAGAGGCTTTCCTGACTACCGTATGCGGCACACCTGAGGATAGAGCGCTTGCTTTCGACCCCCAATGCCACCTCGGCGAGTCTAACCGCAAGCGCATTCGGAAGGCTTGGGAGAAAGCCCTGGAACCAGGTATAGAATACATGAAGGCACAATACTAGTGAGCCCATCCTCGGCCATCCTTACCCATTCTTACCCATTCTTGGAAGCTACTTTAACTGGGTCAACTTCTCTTGGGCCTCAGCGTTACCATCTATTTCTATGGCCATCTCATAGTACTTAATGGCCTCACGCTTCTTTCTGCGTTGGGCATAGTAGTCACCCAAGGCAACGTAAGTCCGGGACTCGTCAGGATAGTATTGGGCATTCAATTCCAAAAAGGCGAGTGCTTTCTTGGGCGAGTTATGCCCCGTTAGCATGAAAAAACCGACGTCGTTGAGCAGTTGCCAGTCGGGTTTCACTTCCCGTTGCAAGCGTCTGCTTAGCTCAGCATAGTGGACCAAATACGGTTCCGTCAGCTCGCTAGCACTGTACTGTCCCGGGGTGTTGAAGCGCCACATTTCAGGAAAGGGATACCAGGAAAAGAGCTTCCGGAGACCGTTGTAGATGCCCGGCACATATACGCTGCCATGGTTCTCTTCACCAAAGTACTCCCACGAAAAACTGAGCTGGCCCCTGCGGGCTACGAGCAGGTCATGAAACTTGAGATTGGCCCTTAGCTGTTCCGTGGCTTCCGACTTGCTACGTCTCACCGCTACCGTATCTAGTCCGGTACTGTTGGCCACGGCAACGTACAGGGTTTTGTTCTGATGTACATTGGGACTCAACAATCCAGGAGCCTCCCCTACTAGCACTTCATCGTCCCACCAGAGGCTGGGCTCCAAGGCCAAATAATTATCAAAAGCCTGGGGAAAATGGAGGTAGACGTAGGTGACAAAGAGGCCGCCTAGCGAATGCCCCACAAGGGTTGTCATATCCTCGGTGGAGTACCGTTGCTCCACATAGGGGTGCAACTCCTCTTCCAGGAATTGTAAAAACTGGCGGGCGCCGCCAGAAGTCTCGGAGGCATGCCCACGATGAAAAGGCACATGAGTGGGAGTAAGATCCCTGGTACGATCGGTATTGGTGATGCCTACCACGATGGACTTGGGCATGTCCCACTGGGCAGTCAGTTTCATGATGCCCACCGCGGTGTAATAATGTGCGGGGGCATCCAGCAAATAGATCACCGGATACCTTTCTGCAGGATCATAGTCTTCGGGCACATGGACCCATATCTCTCTATACTCCTGGAGAACTTCCGAGAATAGGGAGTCTACTCTCCCAATAGTAAGCTCCTGATTTTCATTGGTATAGAACTGGGCATGGGTCTTAAGGGCAGTACTCAACAGAGGCATCATCAGCAAGGCTGCCCGAAGTAAGAAAGCATTCATAGGGTGGTGGCTAGTATCTTCTGTCTCATCAATTGACTGAATAAAGCAGGCTAAAACAAAGAATTCCTTAGTTATAAAACTAACCTTATAGTTGTTTTATTCCACCTATTTAATGCACCTACCTCCTCCCGTTCCACCCTAGGTCAACCGGTTTACTTGAACT
>JBCBHI010000659.1:0-3600 GCA_038525885.1 Bacteroidota bacterium | reverse complement strand
TAATAACTAATAACTAATAAATTTAATTATTACTCGCTCACAAACCAATCAAATTCTTCCTCCAGAATTTGGTCCTTGGTTTCACGAAGGTAGTCCAGATAAGCCGCCGCTACAGGGGAGAATTTTTTCCCTTTCAGCCATACTAACCGCCACCGGGTAATGATGGGGAGGTTAGGAGCCGAAACAAGGTATAGTTGCTCCTTGAGAAGTTCATTTCTGATGCCAATCAAGGGCATTACGGAGTCCCCTAACCCTGCCATGACGGCCTGCTTTACGGCCTCGTTGGAGGTAAGCTCTATACGCCTACGGTTGGTTTTCCTTAGTGGCCCAAAGTATCCCTCCATGGCCGCCCGTGTGGCAGACCCTTCCTCCCGGAAAATGAGCGGATGCTCCTCGTTGCGCTCAGGCTCCTTGCTCACCAAGTAGAGCTTGTTGTTGATGATCAATTCCTCCTCTACCTCCACGTTATCCGGCAGTACCGATACCAAGGCAAAATCGATTTCGTTGCGTTTCAGGCTCGCTACCACCTGGGCCTTGTTGGTTACATCCAGCACCAAATCCACCCCCGTGTACTTTGCCAAAAATCCGGTGAGAAAATAGGGCATCACATACTTACCCGTAGAGGCCGAGGATATCTTTAATTTCCCGGTGAGCATGCCCCGGTACGCTTCCGTCTTGTAGCGTATCGCGTCAATATTTTCCATGATCTGACTGGCCATGGCTTCTATCTCCCGCCCAAAATCCGTCACAAAAAGCTTCCTCCCGATGACTTCCGTGAGCGGAATTTCGAACTGTTCCTGAAAATTTTTGAGCTGAATGGACACCGCTGGCTGGGTCATATTCAGCTCTTCCGAAGCACGCGTAACACTCTGTAATTGAGCCACTTTAAGGAAAACCCGTAGTTGATGGATGGTATAATCCATAAAAGTTAATTATGCTTTCGATTTTAAATATAAATGAAAACTTATGAAAATCATCCCGCACTTTTGTCTCCACAAAGGAGCCCCTGCGTAAGGGGATTGCCTCCAAGACAACGCTATCACAAAAATCAACGGTATGAACGAAAGTGTACTCGCCCTCTGGGTTTTATCCGCCCCGCTACTTTTGCTTCTTATCTCTCTGTATTCTAAGACTCAATCCGGAGCATCTTGTTCACCAGTAAAGCAAAGTCTGCGGCTGGCCAGCGGAGTCAATTTCGCCAGCGCCGTGCTGGGAGGAGTCCTGGTTTGGCAATTTGGTGCCATCGACAGCGCTAAAATTGGCGGTGAACTTGGTCTTCAAATCCGGTTAGACAGCCTAAGCCTGCTCATGTTTAGCATGATTGCTATCCTAGGCTGGGTCATCTTCCGTTTTAGCATTCGCTATCTGGAGGGAGATGACCGGCACGGCATCTTCCTGGGCAGAATGGCCCTTACGGTAGCCAGCGTACAGTTATTGGTATTAGCAGGCAACGTCACCCTACTTTGGTTTGCTTGGGTAGGTACTAGCCTTGCCTTGCACCGCCTTTTGGTTTTCTATCCGGGCAGGCACAAAGCCCAGATGGCAGCCCGCAAGAAGTTTATCATGGCTCGCTTGGGCGACCTGTTTTTGGGCAGCGCCCTGCTCATTTTGTACCTGGGAGCGGGCACCGCTCAGCTCAGTAGCATATTCGA
The DNA here is from genome assembly GCA_038525885.1 of Bacteroidota bacterium. Taxonomy (GTDB): domain Bacteria; phylum Bacteroidota; class Bacteroidia; order Cytophagales; family Cyclobacteriaceae; genus DMST01. The sequence goes on along the minus strand of JBCBHI010000659.1, from coordinate 1,948 downwards.
AACAGCCGTTTCGGGTGGTCTGTCTGGTAGCGTACAAGAAGCCTCTGCCTTGCTGCTGGTACTGGCAGCTATCTTCAAGTCGGCGCAGTTCCCCACCCACAGTTGGCTCATCGAGGTAATGGAAACGCCTACACCTGTTTCGGCACTGCTACACGCTGGGTTGCTCAACGCAGGCCCCTTCCTCATCACGCGTTTCGCCATGGTGATGGACGGCACCACGGTAGGCCCTGCCTTCCTCATCGTAGTGAGTGCCTTCACGGCGTTGTTTGCCTCAGCAGCCTACCTCACTCAGCCCTCGGTAAAAACCGCCCTGGGGTACTCTAGTGCAGCGCACATGGGCTTCAGCTTGCTGTCTGCCGGGCTGGGTGTTTATGCTGCCGCTATGCTGCACATGGTGGCCCACTCCTTTTACAAGGCGCATTCCTTCTTGTCCTCGGGTAGTGTCATTGATCAGGTACGCGCCAACCGGGTGGCTTTGCCGCAGCGCTTGCACAGCCCGGTGCGCATCGCGTCCAGCATCTTGCTCAGCTTTGCCATTTGCTGGGGTGTGGCCACTCTCTTCGGCATTAACCCACTAGATAATCCCGCTCTGCTGGTGGTAGGGGCTTTGGTTATGCTGGGGCTCTCGCAGTTGTTTGCTCCCGTTCTGGATAGCAAAAACAGCGGCCGCGCTCTGCTGATTGCCGTGGGACTCTCAGCCTTAGTCGCCTCCTCCTTTTTTGTACTGGAAGAAGCCATGCACATGTACCTAGGCAGCCAGGTTCCGATTCACACCACCGCTCCGGTTTGGTTACAAGGGCTTATGTATTCCGTATTGGCCATTTTCGCTGCTGCCATCGTACTGCAAGTGCTGGCTCCCAGCGCCAAGTCCTATCCTTTCTGGAACCGGCTCGGCATTCATCTGCGCCAGGGTTTATATGCCAATAGTGTGCTCGACCGCTGGATCGGCACCTTCCGGCTAGGCCAACCTCTAGCATCGCCGGAGGCTGTTTCCGCCACCGTGCCTTCTCCCGAAAAGAGGGCTCCACAAGAAGAACTATCGCTATAACATTCACCTCTCAGAAAAAACGATAATGACTAACGAAAAAGCGTCTGCAAACATGTTGTCAAAGTCATTAAAAACAAGCCTGGAGAAGGCTGCCAAAAAGATAGCTCCGCTATGGCCGCTGGAAAGCTTTGTGGCGGTGAATCCCTACCTGGGCATGAGCCACCTTACCTTCCAGCAAGCGGCTCAGCGATTGGACAAAGTAGGGGGAGGACACATGACACTACCTACGGAGTTTTATCTGCGCGCGCTTGAAAATGATGAAGTTCGCCGGGCAGATGTGAAAGCGGTACTGGAACGTACGGAGGCACTGAAAAGCCAACGAGTAGAGAACTTCCTATACCAAATCAACTCGGATACTTTGGAAGATCCTAAAGCCTTGCCGGCGGTCAGCAGCCTGACGGATGTGGCTACAGCTACTACGCAAAGGGACTGGAACCAATGGACCGTAGATATGCTTTCCTCTTGGGCTTCAGTGTATTTTGACCAAGGTCAGATTGCCTGGAACCCTACCCAGGGTGAGCAAAGCCTTTATAAGGCTTGGCGCTCTGAGGCCATCGTCAACCGCACACCTGACATCCACGGTTTGGCCGCCTTTCGCAAAGAAGCCAAGCAGCTACCGGAGGAACCTCTGGAAGCCGCACACTATGCGCTCAACATCCTGGGACTGCCTTCCGTAGGTATCGAATTATACTTGCATCGCCTACAGACTCGTATCCTGGGTTGGAGTTCGTACATCGGGTATTTGGACTACCAACAACAACTTTATCAGAAAACGGAAGGCGCTGCCCAGATAGAATGGCTTGCGGTCCTTTTGTCTACGGAAGCACTGCTGTTGCAAAGCCTTATGCACACGGAGGTACCGCAAGCATGGGAAGGCATGCGGGCTCAACTTATGCAGCT
>JBCBHI010000658.1:0-3601 GCA_038525885.1 Bacteroidota bacterium | reverse complement strand
CAGTGTATGGACAAAAACTGCTGGTTATTGAAGAATTCATGGATTTATATGTTTATCCACATTTTCAAAACCAACAGAACTATATTGACGACGAAGACCCAGCGGACTATTTGGGCAAAGCCTACAAGGCAGTTTTGAAAATGTGGATAAACATATAAATCCATGAATTCTTCAATTTTCACTTGCCGAACCGGATTGGTAATCCACTTAACCATGTCGTCAATATCATCAATTATTCCAATTTGATCGACAGGATTCGTTGAACCAGCAGTTTTTGTCCATACACTGTGAAATGTGTAGGCAAATTTAAACTTAGGATGGTGCTGTTTGCACACCGGACCTTCAGAAAGTTTTGCCGCATCCCATAGCCAAACCTCTCCCCGGTAGGTACGGTCTTCCCCCTCGCCCGCTACCGGCACGGTGATGGTACACATCACATAGCCATCCATATCCTTGGGGATCCCTTCCGTCCGTTCTTTCCGAGGCAAAAACTGGATGCTCCGCATATGATGATCCTTTTCAAACAGATAAAAATCATCCAGCTTCAACTCCGGCGCACTGTGGTCTACCCGTGCCAATCCTGTAGGCACTCCCTTTTGGGTCAGCCGTTCTACCTCCTCAATACTCACCTCCCGGTTCGGGTAGTTTTTGTATAAGTCGTAGACAAAGTCGGTGAGATATTCCCGATCCAGGCCAAAAATCTGCCAGTAGATATTTTGTATCTCAGCAGGCCGATGGTCTACCTCCTCGTACCCCCGGTAGGAGTACAAGCCTACCCCCCAAGTGTGCGGCCCTATGTTCTCGGGCTCCTCCACCTTGCCCTTCTCAAAGAGCACACTGGTTTCTTCTTCTATCATGCCGCCCTTTTCGGCATCGAAAACGTATCTACCTACCCGCCCAATATCCATTTGCCCCACGGCCAAAAAGCCATAGAGGGATTTCTTCATGGGTTCCCCGTCAAACTTTTTCCTATCAAAATGGCGCACCCATTCGGCAGGGCAGTTGGCCGTGTTATGCGCCGTCATGATGGTCACTTTGCCGTCTGGGTTTTCGTAGTTGCAGGAGAAGTGTACCGTTTCCAGCGGTATACGCGCATGTGTGGCGTGCACCACATCTACATCATCCTTCAGGTCTTCTCGCTTGATGAAGTACAGGTCAGCGTAGGGGTTTTGCGGACGGCTCACCAAGTCCCGAATTTTGCTTTCTATCTGAGGGTACTTCGGGAAGATGAAGTTGAACATCATGCTCACGTTGTTCTTGAATGAACAATTGGACAGGATAAGGTAATCCCGCGTGATCCCCATCTGGTGCATGTTGTGCGATATCGTGATGTCCTTACCATTGCACCGCACCCGCCACTTTTTCAGATCAGGGTGGCCGTTCCAGCGCAGTACGTTCACAAAGTCGCCGGGGTATACCTTCTCTACCAGCCGTTCCCATTTGGGCACAAACTCCTCCTCGCGGTTTTTGGCATCCTTGCCGTCGGCATCCGAAAAGTCGTTCCCGGTGCCTCCCGTCAGCCAGTTTTCGAAGTCGCGCATCGCCTCTTCCTTGTCCTCCTTTTCCCGGGCCTTATCCAGCTCCTTCTCAATGCGCTTCACCACCTTGTCGGGGTTTTTGTCCAGCCCGGCCATCAGTCGACTGAAGCCCACAAAATTCCGTACTCCTTGCACAAAATTGCAGATGTAAAAGTCCTTGGTGTAGGGATCAAACACAGGGTGGGCGGTGGTCATCACGGCTGGGAATACGTATCGCCAAAACCACGTGGGCATCATACTATCAAAGTCTTCCGATTTGCCCACCGGCGCTATCACGTCCAGGGTATCCGGGTTGATCTCCCATGGCCGACCAGCCTCATAGGTCGTCAGCATACGCGGCACTGGGTCATGTGCAAACTGCACGGGCACCACGGCTACATTGGCTTGGTTTCGCTGACCGAATACCAAATTCATCCGGGCCATCCCAAGATTCTTAAAGATCCACTTTCGAAAACGTTTATCCTCTCGCGCAGGCCCCCCTTCCCTTAGAGCATAGTCTGCCCAAAAGCTAGGCGTTTTCACCAGACAGGTTTTCAGGTGCAGCTTACCCGGAGTATCAAAATCCATCCGGATCACATACCCATCTCCATTGAAAATGGGTGTATTCCATTCCCCATCCAGAGAACCATCCCCCTCAAATTTCACAAAAGGCAATCCCCCGCTATTCACAGAACCTACTGCACTATTGATGAATATATGACCGTGCGCGTCAGTGGGCATCTCACCTTCCACCACCTCCATATCCAAATCCAATTCTTCACGCGAGGCGCTTAGGAGCTGGTCCATGGGTGGAGAAGCCGGCGCATCTATTGGATTAAATTCAAACTCTGCGGGGTCAACAGTCATAGGTAGTGATTCTTAGGAGGTCTATTTCACAGGCTCAACCGTTTAAAAAATCTTGAATCGCAGTGCGTTTCGAGCCCAAAATTTCTTGTATAAAGAAAGGGATTTTTTCCATTCTCGCTAATTGTCACGCAGTTATACCCAAGTAGGGACAAAAAAATATCCGCACGGGGCGGATATTTTGGTACACATGTTCTTGGGTCAATATTCCTGAAATATTTTATGAGGGTAGCACCAGGCCCAGCGTTCTCCGGGTTCTGCAGACAATACTACGGCATGGCCCGTTTCCTTGTAGTGAGCAGTAGCGTGCTTGTTGGGCGAACTATCACAGCAGTGTACTTTGCCACATTCGTTGCACATTCTCAGGTGCACCCACGTACCCCCTATTTTCACACACTCTTCGCAAACAGCGTCAGCAGGGATGGGCTTCGGCTCCAGATTCTTCAGGTGATCACAAGTCTTCTTCCGTAACATCTTTCAGGTGGTTTATTCTGCCAAATACTGATGCACTAGTTTGATGGACATAGAGCCCTCGCCTACCGCGCTGGCTACTCGGTTCATAGCTCCAGATCGCACATCTCCGGCGGCAAAAACCCCCGGCACGCACGTTTCTAGCAAAAATGGCTCACGCTCTAGCTTCCAGGCTCGTTTGAAGTCATTGTTTTGCACCACATCGCGCCCGGTCAGCAGGAACCCCTTGCCGTCCATTAGCACCTGTTCGTTAAGCCAATCGGTGATGGGTCTCGCACCAATGAAGATGAATAGCGCGGCCGCTTCCACCGTTCTCAGCTCCTGAGTATCGGAGTTTTTCAGCACCAACTGCTGTAGGCGCTCATTTCCTTTGGCTTCTGCTACTTCCGTCTTACCCAGCAGGTGGATGTTAGGCGTATTCCCAATCTGCTCTATGAGGTAGTGCGACATGCTGCTGGTCAGGTCCGGCTTCCGGATCAGGATGTACACATTCTTGGCAAACTTGCTCAAATACATGGCCGCCTGCCCGGCGCTATTTCCTCCGCCTACGATGTACACCTCTTTCTCTTTGCAGGCACCCGCTTCGGTGGTGGCCGCGCCATAGTAGATGCCCGCCCCAGTGAAACTGGATACGCCCGGAGCCTCTAGCTGCCGATAATCCACCCCGGTGGTAATCACCACTGCCCTAGTGTTGATGGCACTACCGTCCACCATCTCTAGCTGCTTGTAGCCATCTACCAGCTTGAGGG
>JBCBHI010000657.1:0-3618 GCA_038525885.1 Bacteroidota bacterium | reverse complement strand
GTCCAGGTAGAAAGCCTGTCCTTTCGGGATATAGAGTGCGATAGATACCTCCTGTCCTCGGAAAACGGCCCCCTCCGTGAAAGTAAGCTCACGGGGGATGGTAAGCACCGAATCATTCACTGCCACATCATAGACTACCATAGAGGCATTCTCCTTGATGTTTTCACTATCTCGCCCTCGGGTGCTGACCTTACGCTCCATGCGTATTTCGTCATCATCGGTCGGGTAGATGTACAAGTCCACCAGGTCAATCTCCCCGTTACTTTGGTACCGGTCCGCCATGATAGTCAGGGTGCGATCTTCCAGCGCGGGCAGCACCGTGCTGGTAATGTCGTCACCTTCCTCGCGGAACTCGTACCAGAACCGGGGCACCGATACTGCCAACGTCACCAAGCTTATCACCCAGATACCGAACAAGCTCCACCCCACGGCTGGCCGGGCTACCCAGCGCTTGGCCAGGGCCGCTATACCCAGCAACATGTAGAACAAGATGGGAATGAGCCCGGCAATAAAGGCCGGTATGGCAATCCAAAAGCCGAGCGTATCGCGAATAACCATCCAGTTGAGGTCATTGGCCATTGTGATACGCACATCTTGCCACCAGAAGGGGAACATCCACCAGGCTTCCACCCCGGCCCACAGGGCTATGCCTACTACCAGGGCGTACAAAAAGCCCAAGGACATGATGATGATGAACACACCTGCCGCTACTCGTATTACCTCCAGGGCAAAGCGGAAGAAGGGGCCAGCAATTCTGCCCATAATGCCGATCAGTTCGGCCATCAGGCGGAAGGGGAACAACAGAATCTTGGTGAAGATAGATTCGTCCGCTTCGGGGTCCATACGGAGGCCACCTTTGATGTTGTTCTCTATGTTCTCCAGCGTAACCGGTTCCCCCTTCATCTCTAGTTTCTCGGTCACCGTTTTGGCCGGAGGCACTATGATCCAGAGCACGATGTATACGAAGAAACCCGCCCCACCCAACAAGATAAAGAGCACAAACAGGATTCGGATGCTCACTACACTCACGCCGAAGTAATTGGCGATACCGGAAGCCACCCCGCCCAATACTTGCCCGTCTGGGTCGCGGTAGATTTTCTTCACGCGTTTGTCTTCTTGCAAGTCAAAGCGGCCTGGCAAAATGGCCCACAGCACCAAATAGGCAATGAATACTACCGGAGCAAAGGCCCGGGTTACGGCCAGGTCGGCCATCATAATCAGGAACACCAGGCGTATCCAGAGGGGATCTACCCGTAGGTAATGCGCAATACCAGCCGCTACCCCACCTATGATTTGCCGGCTACGGTCCCGGTACAGCTTCTTGTCCTCGCGCGTGCCTTCCGCACCTTCCTCAGCCATCTCCGGTTCATCCGGCGCGCCTTCGGGCTCACCGTCCTCTACCGCCTGAAAATCCGACACATTACCCATCGTGCGGATGAGCGCATCCACATCTTCAGCCGTGATCACCTGCTTGCCGTCATTCAGCTTTGCAAGAAAAATCTCCGCTACGCGGTTCTCGATGTCCAGAATGATTTCCTCGCTCTCATCGAAGGCCGAAAAATATCTCTTAATGGATTTCAGATAGCCATCCAGCCGTTCAAATCCATCCTCCTCTATGTGGAAAATGATCCCACTTATGTTGATGCTAATGTTCTTTTTCATGCCGGGTCATCGTTGCGGTTTGCGTTGATAATTTGCTCGGTAGACACTACCAGTTCTTTCCAAGTACCGGTAAGCACGTCCAGAAATTCTCTTCCATCTTCCGTAAGCGTATAGTACTTACGGGGCGGTCCGCTGGTGCTTTCCACCCACTTGTACTCCACCAGGCCTGCTTTGCGCAAGCGCGTGAGCAAGGGATACAGCGTACCCTCTACCACCATAATGCGTACTGAGGTGAGTTCTTCCAACATATCAGAAGCATATACCTCGCCGCGCGCAATGATGCTCAGGATACAGAATTCCAAGATGCCCTTGCGCATCTGCACCTGCGTGTTTTCCACATTCATAGGATATATCGTTTGCGTCACCATCCGTTTGCCAAGTTAAAGTTACACCAAGGTACTTTGCAATACCAAGTACTTAGTGAAAAATAATAGCTTGTATGGTACAAGCTACAGCTACTCCCAACACCAGGCCCTGAGGGTAGAAAACCATCCGCCAGGGACGGATGGATTTTCTGTTGCGGAATTACAGGGTATTTGGTTGTTGCGGAATTGTATTCTCTTTTAGTCTATGCGGTAGTAGTGCGTATTACCCAGCGTCATCAAAACACTGGCCTTGTGCATCGCTTCTACCAACTCTGTTCCTTCTGGCTGGCCAAAGGCATTCAGTGTGCCTTCAGCTACTAGTTCATCCTGAGCATTGAACACCTTCACCGTTTCGGTTTCCATACCGAAGAAAGCTTCCAAGGCTTCAGTTTCCTGGCCCATCATGTCCGCTACTTCCTCTACAGAAAGGCGAGCCACCGCAGTGGTCTCTTTGGCTTTTTCCTCTCCTCCGGTAGTAGCAGCCTGAGCTAGGGTGGCGAATCCTACTAAGCCCAACATGATGATTACCTTTTTCATTGTGTGTCTATTTTGAGTTTTTGACCTTGCCATCTTTTATACCACCCCCGTGCCAAAAAACACAAGAACCTGGTTATCAGATATTTAAAATTTACACCTTCTCAAAAAGAGCCCTAAAGTGTACGGAAGTGTACATAAGCGAACACAAAAGCGTACAACTTTTGGCCGCTGGGTGGCTACCCATACAGTATTGCAGAATAAAAATCTTCAGGGCGTGTCCTACCTCTGGGGCAACCAAGTCAATCCTCTGGGGACTGAAATGATCCACCTAACCGAGGCTCGAAGTCCGCAAGCCCTCCGGGCCCCAGAGGCAGGTCGGGCTGCTTGGCACTCGCTACCTAGCCTGCACACTTCCAACCCTGAAAGGGTCACGCACGAATCGCCGGACCTTTAGTTGCTCAGGTGTGGTTAGGGCAGTACATAACTGATTTTAGGACCCTTTCAGGGTTTTCCCGCCCCGTAGGTGAGCTCACACAAAGCCAGCATCCCTCACGCAAAAACCCGCCCCCAGCATCATTAGCCACTCAGAAAGTTTCTTGCTTTTCCTACCTTCCGTATCTTCCTCCACGAAAAATCTAACCCCAACTGACCATGAAAAACCCGTTGGCTGCTTCCATTAAAGACCATGCAAAAAAAATAGTGGGTGTTGCAGAAGGCGATGAGCTCACCGAGGACAACAGAAGGGATTTAGCCAGCCGCATCAATCTGTCTCAAGGCACCCTGGATAAACTGCTAGACGAAGACGGCGAACGCCTTACCCCTCTGCACATACAAAACATGGCCTTGGAGGCGGGATACGAAACCGTAGACGACTTTACTAAGGTCCTGCAAAGCGAGATGGGCGATAAGGATTTCGAATTCCCTTTTGTGAGCAAGCAGTCCATCAAGTTGTTTGTAAGCTACTCCCACCACCCTACCGATTCCGCCTGTTTGGAACGGGTACGCGTTCACCTGGCTCCCCTGGCCAAAGACGGGTTGGACCTATGGGACGACACCAAAATAAAAGTGGGTGAAAACTGGCATGAATCCATCACCCATGCCCTCAACGACGCCG
>JBCBHI010000656.1:0-3621 GCA_038525885.1 Bacteroidota bacterium | reverse complement strand
AATCCTACATTGCCAATCTGGACCCCATTTTGGGCTTAGTGGGCAATCAACTTCAATACGAAACTGAGCTCATTCCCATTGGCCGCAGCTATCGACCCAGCCTGATGCAAAAGCTTGGGTTAAGCTAACCTTCCCAACCTGAGAAGACCTAATGCCCTCCCTCCGTGGTGGGACCACTTTAAGTGGTCTTACCACTGATGCCACAAAGTCTTGTAAATGAGTAGATTGCAAAATTCATCCTTGGTAACCTGAGTGCGAGTTAAGCGATAGAATTAATACGTTAGTATTCAGTCAGTTGTGTTTTCAGCGTAAGCGATAGAGGCATTGTCTGAGCCCGAATTGGCCACTCGTCAGGGTGCTTGGCGTCAGCCGGCGAGTGCCGACAGCGCGACCCCAAGCCCAAAGCCCGCAATAGCGGGCGACGGGGGGGGATACGCCCAAGTCTTATCCCGATCAGGTTGGTGGACCCCAGGGCCTGCTTGTCTGTCACCTACCACAGGCTACCCCATATCAGCAAACTCTACATTGTGCACCATGGGCAGGCTGTGGTTGAGCAGGTCCCAGCTATCGCCGCCGTCCTCCGAGAGGTACACATTACCGGTAGTGGTACCAAAGGCCAGGGTATCGCCCGTTACGTCCAGGGCATGGCGGTAGGTGATATCAAAGGCCGAGCCTTGGGGTAGCCCTTTCCGCAAAGCTTGCCAGGTTTTACCTCCGTCCTCCGTGCGGCACACACAGATAGAATTGTCAATGGCTACGCGCATCACATCACTTACCCCGGGTACCACCCAGGCTACCTCTGGGTTGGTCTCATGTGCAGCAATAGCAAAGCCAAAATTGGCCGGGCCCTCAGGCTCCGATACGTCTACCCAGTCCGCACCCCCGTTGGTGCTGCGGAAGATGCCGCAGTGGTTTTGCTGCCACATCACCTGCCGGTCGGCCGGGCACCAGACAATCAGGTGCGGGTCCTGACCCACCTCCGAACTAGGGTCGGGCAGGAAATCTGCCCGCAAGCCCCGGTTGCGCGGTACCCAGCTGGCTCCGCCGTCCGTGGTTTCAAACATCCCCGCTACGCTTAGGCCTACATACCAGTGGTTGGCATCGTCTGGGTCTAGCAGTATGGAATGTATGCCCGCATGGTCACGCCCACCGCCGAACCACTGGCTGCGCGAGGGGTGGTTCCAAAAGGGTTCGTTGAGGGCAAAAGAATTGCCGTTGTCCATACTGCGGAACAAACCGCCTGGCTCGGTCCCAATGAAGATCTCCCCAGCTCGGTCCGTACCCCCTGCGGCAAAAGCCCACAAATACCGGGTAGCCGCTGGTACGCCTTCCTTCACCTCTGTCCCTTCAGGATACTTGGGCGCTTCCAGCTCATCCCAATCGGTGCCGTTGGCAGACCGATGCAGCTTACATCCCCAGTGACCGTGATCTAGCAGTGCCCAATGGGTGCCGGTAGTAGGGTCATAGGTGGCTATGGTGACCGGAATCCCCAGAAACTGAGTGTTTTGGTGAGTCCATTGGCCGGAGGCATTCCGGCGATAGGTGATCAACCCTTTTCGGGTACCTAGTAGGAGGGTGTTCTTGCTCATAATGGATTAAAAAATGTACGGTGATCCTAGTACTAACCCTGGCCAATCGGCTTCTATGCTACCTGTCTACACCAATCCCATTGCCATTATTATCCGCCAGAAAGTGCCTGCATGATATAGACCTCATCTTCCACCGTAAGGGAGTCAGATAGGCCCACCCGGTCGGCAATCAAAGTATTGCCTACAAAAACATTCACGTGTTTGCGTAGCTGCCCTTGCTCATCTACCAAATAATCCCGCAGGCCTTGGTGTTTGGCTTCTACTGCCTCTATCAACTCGGCCACCGTATTCGCTTCCACCGCAAAGGGAATCAGGTCTGGGTAAAAACGTTTCAGGTTGGCAGTAAAATGTACCGTGGGCATAGCATACAGTTGTTGTTACTGTAAAATAGCCAATCCTGACTAGAGGATCAATGTGAAAAGGATGTAGGGTGTCCCACGCTTTGATTGTATATATCTCCAAACAGAGACCAACCACCAGGTTTTCTGCGTACATACTCACAACAACACAAGCCTTCATGACACGTCAAGAGTTTCTTCGTCGTACCGCCGCCTTGGGCCTGGGAGCCCCCTTTCTAGGATCCCTACTTTCCTCTTGTGCCGAGGAGGGGATTTTCAACCCTGAGTTCACCACCAATTTTACGGGTCGGGTGCTCATCATTGGTGCCGGGTCGGCTGGGATGCATGCAGGGTTTGCCTTGCGGCAGTTTGGAATTGATTTTCAAATCCTGGAAGCCAGCAACCGTTTTGGTGGACGTGTCAAGAAAACGGACGACTTCGCAGATTTCCCGATTGACCTGGGGGCAGAGTGGATTCATACGGATCCTGATGTTATGTCTCGACTGAGCGGCAACGGTTCCACCGCGGGCTCTGACATTGAAACCATTCGGTATCGGCCCCAGACCTATAACCTCTGGGATGGAGAGGAACTCAGAAAGCGGGATATCATCAAGCATTTCTATGCCGAGTACAAGTTCAAATCCACTACTTGGTACGACTATCTGGAGCAGTACCTTGCCCCGCAAGTGGCCGATCGCATACTCTACGAGAGTCCCGTTCGGTCCATCGATTATTCTGGTGATGGCGTGGTGGTAGAGACCCTGGCGGGGGAAACTTACGAGGCCGACCGGTTGATTTTGACGGTGCCGCTAACGCAGCTTAAACAGAATGCCATCGATTTTACACCTGCTTTGCCGTCCCTTAAGCTATCTGCCCTGGACCAAGTAGAGATGCCTGACGGCTTGAAAATCTTCATACAGTTCTCAGAGCAGTTTTATCCAGACATGACCATCGACGGTACGCTTTCAGAATACCTGAGCGAAGAGGATGGCGATAAGGCCATTTACAATGCAGCTTATGGTAAGGATACGTCGGACCATGTTTTGGCCCTCTTTTGTGTAGGTAGGCATGCCTCCGAGTATGTGGAGCAAGGGGCGGAAGAGGACGTTTTTATCCATTTTATGGAAGAGCTGGATACCATGTACGACGGTGCTGCCACCCGTACTTACCTCAGCCATGTGGTACAAAACTGGACCGCCGAGCCCTACATTGGTGGTTCTTATGCCCACTATCAGGACTATGCTGCCCAGCCCATATTAGGTGAGCCTGTGGACGGGAAGCTGTTTTTTGCTGGAGAAGCCTACTCGGAATCTGACCAGAGTACGGTGCACGGTGCCGGACTGAGTGGTTATGAGGCAGTAGAGGCTATCCTTTCCGAGGCATAAACCTGAAGGCAAGAAAGCCTTGTGATCGTTCAGGGATCAGTCCAAATTTCTGACGGGAAGTACTTTTGGTCAATCCAGCTTAGATTGACTCACCTCCATTCCTAATTTTTACCACAGAGAAAAAGGAGTGTGCACAAAGTCTCAAAGTATTTTATTAAAAATCTTTGTGGGCTCTGTGCCTTCTTTGATTACTTTGTGGTCCCCAATTTTAAGACCCATTAGAGCTAGCCCCCAGGTTTTAGGAATGGAGGTGAGTCAATCTAAGCTGGATTGACCAAAAGTACTTCCCGTCAGAAATTTGGACTGATC
>JBCBHI010000655.1:0-3622 GCA_038525885.1 Bacteroidota bacterium | reverse complement strand
CCGGGAAGGAGATGGTCACTGGAGACCACCATGAAGGAGAGATGGTCACTGGAGACCACCAGGAAGGAGATGGTCACTGGAGACCACCAGGAAAGAGATGCTCACTGGAGACCACCATGAAGGAAAGTGGTTTGTCTAAGGATGAGGCAATTGATGCCATTCGTGAGCAATTCGACTTCATCGACGATAAAGAGACGTACAATCGTGTCATGTCTCGGATGGACTGCTGTAGGAGCTCTTTGCTTTGCCAAGTCTCAAAAGAAGCTGGGCTTGCCGAACCACTCAGTACCATACCCTTCAGGTTTTCAGTTCCTTCTTTTTCCAGCAGCCTTACAGCTTCCCATATGGCAACACCACCGTTGCTATGCCCCCAGAGAACCGTGGGCTTATTCAGCATCGGTTTTACAACCGCGGCCACTGCTTTGGCTAGCTCTGCCTGGTTGGCAAATTGCTTCTCCTTAGAGCGATCCACGGCAGTACCTTCCCCACGCATGGGCTGCTGCATCGAGTACATTTTGGCCCCAGCGGGTGGGTTCGCCATAAACTCCACGAACATATCCCATTCGCCACCCATGGGGTGCATACAGATGATTTGCACATCGGCATCATCATTCACCCCATCGGCAGCTACCAGCCATTTGTCGGTAGACACCAGCAGGCCATCCACTTTCTTGAACTCAATCTGCTTTACGGTAGTGGTATCTGCCTTATAGACTTTCACTTCCTCTGCCTTGGCAGGCTGACCGCTGGACGCAGCTTTGGCTGCAGCTCCTTCACCCCCAAAATCTACCAGCTTCAGAATTTCCCCAGCTAGCTCAATAATACTAGGGCCTTTGGCGATTTTCATCAAGGGGAAGTTGATCTCTAGCTTGCCCTGTATCCAGTTACGCAACTGGTTGAGCATAAGCGAATCCAAACCAATTTTGGAGATCGACTTATCGATATCAATTTTGTCGGCACTCGTGCCTAGGATCTTAGCCAGGGCCGCTTGCGCTTCCTCTTGCAGCCTGCCGTTCTGGCCATCCACATCCAGGTTGCGCAGTTGGTCCAGCAAGCTTCCGCCGCCTTCACCACCAGAACCCTGCTTGGCGTTCTTGAGCACATCAGCAAAGCGGCTGTCATTGGTCAAGTGGCTGAAGAATTCGCCAAACTGCGCCCAATTCATATCTGCATGCTGACGGAAAGGCGGCTGATCCAGGATCAATCGGTTCATATGCCCCAAGATTCTCTCTTCGGACATGATGTCCCAACCTTGCTGCTCCAGCACCTTGAGAACGGTCTCCTCTCCTACTTCCCGGGAAAGTCCGGCTATCTTACCTGTCAACACACCATACTGGATAGAGCTACCCCTCATACCAGACACCTGCCGGTGGAGGGATAGTTTATCCTCAAAGTTGTTGGCCGCAGAGTAGTTTGACTGCCCGGGCAAACCAACAAAGGCGGAAATAGAGGAGATAGGCACGAAGAAATCAACGGTTGGGATATCCTTTACTGCCTTATGCAGGTTGAAGGCTCCCAATGCCTTGGCCTGGAAGGCCTTATAGTACGTACCCGGCCCCATATTGCCGAAGGTAGAATCTTTCATCAGGGCTGCACTATGTACCACACCCCGAATCGGCGCCTCGTCCTTCAGCTCGGCCACCACCTCTTGTATTCTTTCAAAATCAGAAACGTCACCGGTAGGCATTAGCACCTTGGCACCCATGTCTTTCATTTCCTGAATCAGGCGCTGGTCACGCTCCGTTTTGGCGCGGCCACTGCGGGAGAATAGCACCAAAGTGCCCGCTCCTAGCTTGGCAAAGTTATGTGCCACGGTGAGGCCTAGTCCACCCGCACCACCCGATACGATATAGCTACCGTTTTTCAGGAGTCGCAAGGTCTTCATAGGAGCCATGCTTACCTCGTCCTGGATGGCAATAGCCACCTTGCCAATGTTCTCACCGTCGGCCAGGAATTTAATGGCCTCCTGGGTATCCGCTACGGGGAACACCTTAGGGTTAACTGGGGTAACGGTTTTGTCCTCGAACAAGCGAACTACTTCCTGGAAGATGCGAGTGGCAACGCGTGGCTTGTTCTTCACCAAGCGATCCATATCTACCGCAAAGTAGGACAGGTTCTTGCCAAAGTTGCGGAGACCTATCTGCTTGTTGCGCTTGATATCTTCCTTGCTCAGCTCAATAAAGCGACCAAAATCACGCAAACTACGGAGGCTTTGTGTATGGGCTTCGCCAGACAAGCTATTGAGCACCACATCCACTCCTTCTTTGTTAGTATCCCTAAGAATTCCGTTGTAAAAGTCAGTTTTCGCTGGGTCGTACACATGAGCAACCCCCAGGGCTTTCACATATTCTCTTTGTGCTTCGGTACCTGCCGTGGCATACACTTCTGCACCTGCTTTTTGAGCAAAATGGATGGCAGCTACTCCAATTCCCGTATTGGCATTATGAATCAGGATTCTCTCTCCCTCATCTAGCTGAGCCAGAACATCCAGCGCATAGTGTGCGGTCATGAAGGGCACAGTAATAGTTGCCGCCTCTTCAAATGAGATGTGCGAAGGCTTCTTGGCCAGCGTGCGCTCCAAAGCGGTTGCCATGCCAGACACCCCTTCGTGCACCCAACCGTACACCTCATCCCCTACGGCCAAGCCTGTTACTTTCTCACCTACGGCTTTCACCACCCCTGAAGCTTCACGGCCCAACCGGTTCCCGGTGTATCCATGCCCAGCTTCCTCTTCAGACTCCGGGTTCATCACAATGTCCACGTCTACTTTGGACACCCCGGCTGCCTTCACCTCAATGAGGACTTCCTCAGCCCCTAAGTCCGACTGGAATTGCTCACGGAAAACGATAGATTCTATATCTCCCGTGCTCTTCACATCCGCATGGAACCAGGTGCCGGTAGCAGCCACTACACGGGCAGATCTTTCCTCGGCATCTTCTGCTGACACCTGAGTAACCACGCGCTGATACCGATCAGCTCCTCTTAGGGCCACCTCTACATTCTTTAGCACTTCGCCATAGGTGGTTACTTCCTCTACTAGCTGATCCCACTGAGCGGAAGCGGCGTTATTTTCCAGATCTACTCCTCTTACGGCTATACCGGGATATTCATTGACCAGCACCCGCATGATACCGTACATCCCCCCTTGACCAAAATTGATCTGCGCCTCATCACCAGTTACTCGCTCAAGCCCTTGGGTCACAAACCAAAACTGGCCCGTGTAATCCTCATTTGCCTGAGTCAGCGCTTTTATGGTATTCACCCCACCAAAGAACAACTCCTGGCTCTGTAGCGTAAAGTCCTCGCTGTTGGTTTGGTCGTTAACCGTATTGTCTAATCCCCATAGATAGACAATCTTATCAATCGAATTCGCCCCAATGGCGTTGATCATCTGCAGGTACTGAGCCAACTCCTGCTCGTACTCAGGTTGTAGCTTTTCAGGAGACTTATCGTCGTTGGCATCCTGAAGCTCAAGCTTGTCTGAGTATTTGGAAAGTGGCAGAGTAAACACCTTCACTCCGTCCTCGGTAATCTCGGCGTAGGCATTCCCCTTCTTGGCCACAAACAGGTTGGCTCAGTACCTGCAGATGATCAACGCCATTGGGGCGAATTCGATTGATAA
>JBCBHI010000654.1:0-3628 GCA_038525885.1 Bacteroidota bacterium | reverse complement strand
AGGGTTCCAAGGCAGAGCCTTGAAACAGGTGGGGCTACTGCCCCCAATGAACCTGAGCTCGGGTTAAGGATAGAGCGAAAAAAGAAACACCAACTTAATGCCAGCCAATTACTAATTGCTGTTATTCCGAATTCAGGTTATGAGCGCCGCGAGGCGCTTCAAATGAACCTTAAACCAAGCTTACGGACCGCCCTATAGCTCCCCTTGGCTGCTGCTCTGCGGCATGCAAATCATTTCACTCAAACTCTTGGCAGGGTAATCTGGATGTTCCACTGTACAAACCAGAAAGCTCCTCCAAGCAGGCCTAAGGCCCACCCGGAGGAGCTTTACGCAACGCAGGGGCGCTATCGCCTACTCTGCCCGGAGGCTCTCAACAGGGTTGACGCGGGCGGCCCGCAGGGTATGGTAGCTGATCACCAACAAGGCAACGGCTATGGAGATGACACCGCTAACCAGGAACATGCCTACTCCCATGTTGATCTGGTAGGCAAAGCCACTGAGCCAGTCTTGCATGAGCCAGTAGGTGATGGGAACGGAAAGGACAATGCCAAGCAGCAGTTGCCAGGAGAAGCTGCGGGCCAGCATACCGAAGATGGAGGCCTCGGAAGCCCCAATGACTTTACGGATGCCAATTTCCTTTACTCGGCTGTTGATGACGAGTACGGTGAGGCCCAACAGGCCCAGGCTGGCAATGATGATGGACAGCAGGGTAGCCACCATCACCAAGCGATTCATCCGCTCTTCGCTGGCGTACTGCTGCTGGATGTTATCCTCTACGAAGGTGAAGTTAAGGTCTTCTTCGGGAAATGCTTTCTGCCACTCGGCATCCAGGATGGTTTTGACTTCGGAGAGATTGCTACCGGTATATCGAAATACCAATTTAGGGATGGGCGAGCTGCTGAAATTCATGTCGGAGATCCCCGACATAGGAATCATCACATTTTGGGTAATCACTAGTGGCTCTACGGTGGTGTGCAGAGAGGCAAAATGAAAATCCTCTACTACCCCAATCACCTCATGATCGATGAAATCCTGCCCGGGTAGGCGCGCCCCAAGGGGGTCTTCAAACCCAAAATAGTCAACGGCGGCTTGATTCAGGAGGATGCTCGTGCGGGTATCGGCCTCACTCTCGGGGTCGAAAGCGCGCCCCTCCTTGATGGGAATTTTGAAGGTGTTGAGGTACTCCGAGTCTACCATGAGCATCCGGAATTCGCGAAAGTTCTCTTCCTGGTCCGTAAAGGAAAGCTGCGCCCATCCAGGGGAGCCCACCACGTGGGTGCCCAGGCCTGCGTCTTGCACTTCTGCATAGGTGCGGAGCTGCTCACGCAGTAGCGAGCCTTTGTCCATAGCCGAACCGAATACCCCGGCCATGCTGTTCTCGGATGGATCAGGATATAGGGGTACAGCCACGGTAGCATCATACCGGAACCCCAGGTCTTTGCTACGTAAGTAGCCCAGCTGGCGCTGCATAATGAGGGTACTGCTGATAAGGAATACGGTGACCACAAACTGAAAGACCATGAGGCCTTTGCGCACGTAGTGATTGCGGTTGTGCTGGTTGTTGCCTTTGAGAATGGCGATAATTCGTAGCCGGGCCAGCACCACGGCGGGATACAGACCGCTGGTAATGCCGATGACCAGCACGAGACCCAAATAGAGCAGCAAATGCCAGGGCTCGAAGCCCAACTGTACTTGGGCCTGGGTAAGCTCGTTGAATAAGGGAACCAGCAAATAGGCCATAGCTAAGCCCAATAGAAGGGCGAAGAAGGCAATGAGGACACTTTCGGTTAGGTACTGCTGTAGCAGGGATACCTTGAAGGCACCCATGACCTTGCGAATACCTACCTCCAGGCTGCGCTTGAGGGACTGCCCCACGGAAAGGGTGGTGTAGTTGATACTGGCAATGACCAAAACTAGCAGAGAGATAATGGCCAGAATGTACACGTAGTCCCGGTTACCCACGGGGGCTATCCCGGCAGGTACGTCGGGATTGAGGTGGATATCCGTGAGCGGCTGAAACTTGAGCAGATAGTCAACATTTTCCACGGCATCCCCCAAATGGTCTCTCACAATGCCGTCCACCCGCTCTTCTATAGACCCAATCTGGGCCTGCTCGTTGAGCAAAATGTAGGTTTCTACGCCTACGTTAAACCAGCTCTCTAGCCGGCGCTGCCCGGTTATGCGAGGATTGTTGGCATCTGAGATGGCCATGTCAAACTGGAAGCTGGAGTTCTGGGGCATATCTGCATAAACGGCCGACACCCGAAAATCAAGCACTTCTTCGCCCAGCTGGATGCCCAGGCTTTGGCCTACGGGGTCTTCCTGTCCGAAATATTTTTCGGCGTATTGTGCAGATAGGATGACCTGGTTCTGGTCTGACAGGGGTGTTTGGGCATCGCCGGAGATAATGGGAAAATCAAATACGGAGAAAAACTCAGGGCCGATCACGGCCACCTCTTCATCAGTACGGTCTTGGCCGTAGCCTACCAGGTAGTTGTTGAGACCAAACTGTACACAGGAGGCTACTTCGCTGAAGTTCTGTTCCAGGAAGGGCTCGAAGGGATAGGGCGTGGTGGCGTTTATGAACACTTTATCACCGCCATAGTCTTCATATAGCCACACCCGGAAAATCTGGTCCTTTTTTTCATGAAAGGCGTCGAAGGTAAGCTCTTGCTTCACAAAGAAGCCCAATAGCAGGAAGCAGGCGATACCAATGGCGAGCCCTCCCATACTGAGTGCGGTATTGAACCTGTCACGGCGCAATACCCGAAAGGCAATTTTGATGTTGTTACGAGTCATCATAAAATTTGAGTTTTTGTATTGGGGCCGGCGGATGACGTCGTAGCGGAGGCTACGAAGCACGAACCAGCCAAACAGAAGGCGTCCTTTGCGCAATTGGCCGTTTGCACAATGGGCCTCGAAAATTTCATACAGATCGCCTTGCAGGTCCTCCAGCAGCTCGGGCCGGCAAAACCAGGCGAGAAAACGGTCTGCCCAGCGAGGGGGTGTGGGGAGTGTGTTCACCCGATGGAGAAGGTAAGCTTGGGCATCTTGTTGTATAGCGATATGCGTACTGCCATTACCTCTTCCAGTACTTGGCGTCCCTCTTGGGTGAGGTTGAAGAACCGCTTGCGACGGCCGCCGCGCTCCTGCGTGGCCCCGCCCATGCTGCTCTGCACGTAGCCTTTCTTCTCTAGCCGGCGGAGTACGGAGTGGATGGCGGTAACGTCTAGCAAGCGCCGGGAGCTTTCTTTGATCACCTCTACAATGGCGACGGCATAGGCACCCTCTTGATACAGGGAACCCACGGCTAGCAATACCAATTCTTCTAGCTCACCTATTTGGTTTCCTTTCATGCTGAGATATTATTTGTACAAACATACAAGAAATATTTGTTGTACAAAACAACAGGATATATATCCAGTGCACGTCATTCAGCAGGTGACAACATTTTTTAGTACATTATGTATTACTGCAATCTGAAGGTCTATGCATCCTATCCTCACCCAATACCACCAAGCCCTGCAACGCGAGGGGCGGTCTGTTGACCGCTACCGGGTAGAGGAGTTTCCGCACACCTTCAGATTGCAGTAATACATAATGTACTAATAAATTGTGTCACCTGCTG
>JBCBHI010000653.1:0-3629 GCA_038525885.1 Bacteroidota bacterium | reverse complement strand
ACTCTCTATGAAGTACAGCAGGTCGTACCGCGCCGGAAAGTCATAGCTCAGGAAATCGCCCAGGTGCAGCTTGAGCTGCGGCAACTGCCCCAGCTGCTGGTTGGCAATGTCGTACTGTACCGGGTTCAGGTTGATGCCTTCCAGGGTAGCCTTTGGCCAGTCAGTACTCAAGCGCTGCAAGGTACCCCCACTGCCAAAGCCCACATCCAACACCCGCTGAGGGGTGACTTCCTCCCCGAACAGACGGTGGTGCAGCGCATCCGAAGACTGGGAACAGACCGCCGTCATGTGCGTGTACCGCTTGGGGGCAGCTATGGCCTTGAAAAAACAGTAGTCATCCGTCACCGCTTCATCGGGCATGTAGCCAAAGTGGGTGCGCAACTCGTTCCGACTGCGCTGGGGGCTGAGCAGTAACTCAAAGGCACGGTAGTACTCTACCAGGTGCCGCTGTGCCGGCGACACCGGGTGCATCACTGATTGCATGCTGTGAGGTTTATAGATGAGAAATGGGATAAAAAGCGATGGCTGGCTGGCATAAAGAACTGAGAACTAGGAACATGATCGTTTCATTACAAACATCCGGTAGATAGTAGGTATGTCACAAGTCCCCCAGTTGGGTATTTAAAAGTGTATTCATACCCACTACTATTTGGCTGTATTCACTCAATCCACTAGTTTCGCGGCCAGTTTTTCCAGACAATTATGGCATTCACTTCTCGCACACTTACTCAACCTATGACCCTGGAGGTCCCAGGACTAGACCGGACTACCATCCGGTTCATTGATATCTCGCAGGCTTTCATGATCCTGTACACCATTGCGGTAGCCTATCTGGGTTCAGGTGCCCTGTCAGCCTCTATTCTCACCCTCATAGTGTTCCCCAGCTACTTGCTCTACACCCTCATCACGCGCAATCCTCTGATGCAGCGGCTCATGGTGTTTGGCTTTGTATTGGGGGTAGTAGAACTGATTGCGGACCACTTTGCGGTAGTCACTGCCGACTCCTTACGGTACTACCCGGAGGAGGAGCCTTTCATGGTTTGGACCTCTCCGCTATATATGCCCTTTGCTTGGACGGAGGTAGCCTTGCAACTAGCCCTGCTAGGCATCCGGCTTACCCAGCGGTGGGGCCTGGCCCTGGCCTCGGTAGTACTGGCCGTTGCCGGCGGAGTGTACGTGTTTTTCTATGAAAACCTGGCCAAAAGTGCTGGCTGGTGGCATTATGAAAATGTAGCCATGCTCTGGAATACGCCTTACTTCATTAGCGGAGCCGAGATGCTGCTCTTTCTGGTACTGCCCTCCGTCATGCTCCTCATCTACAAACACTCCCTGTGGAAGGCTGCACTATGGGGTGCTATCTGCAGCCTCTGGATTTGGGTCACCGCCTACGCCTGCCATCTGCTCTTTTCCTAGACCACTAGCACCAAGCCTTGGGCGTATCCCTGCCGGGTCTGCCCCTTGCCCCTGTCGGGGTCTAGGCCAGCCCCGGCAGGGCCGTGCTTTCGCTACTCGCTACCTACCCCACGCTTATTCTCACCCTGAAAGGGTCACCAGGGATATCCCCAACTGATGGTTAGCAAAAACTTTTCAGGGAATATCCAACCACTAAGGGGACCCTTTCAGGGTTTGCCGACCCCGTAGGTGAGCTCGTACATGCGCTCTATCACTTACACAGAAAAATCAATTTCCATAGGTATCGGTTTTCAACCGCACCTTGACCAACTCGGGGTCAAAATTGGCCTTGAAAAAGGGATGTGCCTCGGTGTTGAACATCATCCCTTCAAAAGGGAATTCCGTTTGGTTAGAAAATGTGAGGTAGAGGTATTTCAGCGTTTCCGCAAAAAAGAACGTAGGCATGTAGTCTCGCTGCTCCATGGTGGTTACATCCTGTACCGAAGTAAAGGCAACGTCCGTTCGGCAGTGCGTTTTTAGGTCCGCCCAAAAGCCCTCGTTCATCCGGTGGTAGGTACTATCTCCGGTGATGTGGAAGAGGTAATAGGCGGACTCCATTATCTCAGGGTTGAGATCATAGACTGGCCAGGTAGCGGTGTCTTGCCGGTAGTCATATATCATGGGTTCCAGGCCGTGCTGGTTCCAGAGCCACTGCCAGGTAGCCTGTAGGTATTCGGCCCGTTCTACATCTCCGGTCAGGGCCAGAATGGCCGGAAAGAAAGCATCGTACAAGGTCACCACACTGCTTACCCGCTCGCCAGTATGCATATCTGCTCGGCCGTACCAGAGCCGGCCCTCATGCTCCTCAGCCAGGTACTTATGCAGCGGGCTGGTACCTGCCCGCCATACGCGGCCCAATTCCTCATCTCCAAAGAGCCGGTAGCTCTTGTACAGGTACTCATAGTAGGAGTCAACCCCGGCGCAAATATGGCTGGTGGTAGAAACCCATTGGCCGGACTGCACTTCGATGATGTCGCCTATCAAACCGATATCCGAACGGTGCTCGTGGATGGCAAGCGTGGCCCGCCTCCCGGCTTCGTAGTATTTGGGATCTTGCGTGTAGTAACTCAACACTCCCATCTCAAAGGTGTACGTAGCAGCCTCAGCCACATTTACCGTATCACCTTTTACGGCACCCGTCTTCAAGTTTACCCAGTAGTAGGGTATGCCCGTGGGGCTATCAAAAGCCGGCATCATCCGGTCCGCAAAGTCTTGAGCCTTGGCCAACACCGCCTCATTTCTCGATAGTTCGTACATACTCAGCAGGCCACCCAAAATCCGAATATTCACCTCGAATACCTTGGCGAATATATCCTTGTCAAAGTCCAGCGAATCCACCACGTACTGCTCTATCTCTGCCGCCTCGCTTGCCAGCCCCATCACCTTCAGGGTACTGTAGGCATCTATAGGCGAGATGTACAGGGGCTCCTCGTACCAATCCGAATAGCTTTGGGAAAGAGGCCTGAGCACGTCGTGCCCCCAGGCGTACTCCTTGTAGGCTTCCCAGACGCGTAGGGTCTCCGACTTAATTTCTCTGGCCAAATCGGTATCCGGAGCTATCTCCTGCTCCTGTTTGGCAGAAGTACAAGCGGCGGCGAGCACCGTAGTGAGGGCAAGAAAAGACAGGGTTTTCATAAGAGTGGGTGGCATTAGGAGCATCAAGGTAAGGCTCTTTTTTGAGGATTTATCCGGTCGCGAGGGGCAAGTTCACCCTACCCTACGGACCAGTCTAACCTATTGATACACAAACTATATATGCCAAAATCTCCTTTCCCGTCACCGAAATATTCAACGGCGGTATACTTTATCCGTACATAACAATAATCCTATTAACCCATAACACATCAACATTACAACGCATGAAAAAATCTCGCACGGACATTCTACTTGCACCCATTGCCCAACTTTCCCGGTGGATCAAAACCCGGCAGCTGACCGTAACGGAAGTCGTAAACACCTTTATTGAGCAATCGGAGAAGATCAATGCAGAAACCAACAGTTACCAGCTTACCCTGTTTGATGAGGCCCTGGAAATAGCCCAGGAAATGGACTGCCGCCGTGGTCCCCGGCGCGGCAAACTTTGGGGGATTCCTTTCACCATCAAAAGCCAATTTGATGTCGAAAATATCCCGACAACCATCGGCACCACGGGTCGTTTGTATCACCCCAATTTCCCC
>JBCBHI010000652.1:0-3633 GCA_038525885.1 Bacteroidota bacterium | reverse complement strand
CTGCGCCACGTGTGATTTCCATCCTCAAACTGACACATCATGAACGTTATAGAAGCCCAAGGCATTCAAAAAACCTATACTGAGACCGCTGTACCCGTGCATGCGCTGCGCGGGGTGGATCTCACCGTTACCCAAGGAGAGTTTACCGCCATTGTAGGTCCTTCCGGGTCGGGCAAGTCTACCCTGCTCAACATCATCGGCGGGCTAGACCAACCCTCCGAAGGCACTATCCGGGTGGGTGGTACGGACATTACCCACATGAAGGACAGCGAGCTTATCGATTTCCGGTTGAAGAACATCGGGTTCGTATTCCAGAGCTATAACCTGATTCCGGTGCTCACCGCCAAAGAGAACGTCGCCTTTATCATGCTACTGCAAAAGGCGAGTAAGGAGGAGCGCGAAGCCCGGGCTATGCACCTGCTGAAGGAGCTAGGCCTGGAGGGCCGTGAGAACAACCGGCCCAAGGAGCTTTCGGGCGGGCAGCAGCAGCGGGTGGCAGTGGCCAGAGCGTTGGCCTCCAAGCCCAAGTTCATCCTGGCAGATGAACCTACCGCCAACCTGGACTCCTCGTCCACCGCCAACCTGCTGGATATTATGGCCCGGATGAATAAAGAGGAGAACATCACCTTTGTGTTCTCTACTCATGACCAGCGAGTGATCGACCGCGCCCGCCGAGTCCTCACCCTGGAAGACGGTGTCATCAAATCCGATGTAGCACAGGAGTCAGCGATGGTGTAAATAAGAAGTGAGAAGTCAGAAGCGGGAAGTGAGAAGGATTTTCTAGAATACAGAAAACAGAAGTCAGAATACAGAAGCGTCTTGGTTCTTGTGTCTTGATTCTTGCGTCTTATCTCCAACCTCCAACTTCCAATCTCTAACCTCGACTCATAACTATCCAGCCACCATGAAGAAATTACTGTTTGCGGTGCTATTGCTGATTGCCAGCCGGGCCAGTGCCCAGGAAGAACCCTCCAAATGGGCCGTGAGGGGCTATGTGAAGGCCATGACTACCTTCTTGCCCGCGCCCAACCTGGATACCCTGCTCACTGACCACCTCGTGCACCACCGGCTCAATGTGCGCTGGTACCCAACGGACCAGCTCACGCTGGTGGGCGAGTTGCGAACCCGGGTGTTTTATGGGGATTTCTATCGCGGTATCCCCAACTACCTGGACAACGCTGCGGATGTTTACAATGATTTCCTGGACCTGTCCGTGAACCTAATCGATCGGCAGGGCTTGGGCATGCACAGTTACCTGGACCGGCTCTATGCCGAGTACGTGCAGGATAGCTGGGAGGTGCGGGTAGGCCGGCAGCGGATCAACTGGGGTCAAAACCTGGCCTGGAACCCCAACGATGTGTTCAATGCTTACTCCTTTTTCGACTTCGACTACGAGGAGCGCCCCGGGTCTGATGCCGTACGCGTAAAGTACTATACGGGCGTTTCGGGCAGTATCGAGCTGGCCTCCAACGTGGCGGATACTTTGGCCAACTACGTAGCCGCCGCCATGTGGAAGTTCAACCTGAAAGGCTACGATGTACAGCTGCTGGGCGGCTATGCCCGCCAGGATGTAGTGGCGGGCCTCGGTTGGGCGGGTAACTTGGGTCCGGTGGGGTTCAAGGGCGAAGGAACCTACTTTCACCCTACCCAGAACCTGGCCGATACCTCCGGCGTGGTGGTGGCCTCCATCTCCGCAGATTACTCCTTCAACAACGGCCTTTTCCTATCCGGTTCTGGCTTTTACAACTCCAACGGCGGGGCAGATCAAGGGTTCTTTGCTTTGGGCAATGTGGGCGCAGGCCGCCTGACGGCGAAAAACTTGTTGCCCTACGAGTGGGCGGGGTTTCTTACCGCAGGCTACCCCATTTCCCCCTTGCTCAATGCCAGCCTCACGGGCATGTTCTTCCCGGGTGACAGTGGCCTCTTTCTCAATCCGGGCCTTACCGTTTCGGTATTCCAGAACTTTGATTTAGATGCCATTGGGCAGCTTTTCTTTGGTGAGAACCCCGCCACGGGCGATTACGAGGCCTTGCAAAAGGCCATCTTTGTCCGGTTGAAGTATAGTTACTGATGGAGGGACCTTAGTCGGTAGACTCTAGCGGGTCGATGGAGAGCCATCGTTCTATAATCAGGATGCGGTCCGCATACTGAACATCCGCTGGGGTCAGGCTGAGGCTATCCAGGATGTCCTGCCGGTCGCGGCAGTACTGTTCAAATTGCTCAATGATGGCCTGGGCCCCTGGGAGCGGAGAGAGGTCAGAAAAGGTATTTAGCCAATTGCGGATATTCCGGATCACCTCCTCCGGCTTATTGTCGTGGGATTTAATATCCTGACCAGCTATATCCGAGATGAATTCTACGTACCTAAACGGAGCCTGATCGAACACCACACAGTTCTTGTCCTGTTGGCTGGCATCGCCAAACCGCTTAGCGCCCATAAAGAGCCCAAACTCGAACGGCATGTTAAACCGGGGCAGCTGGTTGGCATTGAGCTCCGTACGGGATATGTCGTGCACCCCAAGGTCACACTCCTCAATGATGGAATATATTTTGTTGAGCCGAATCTGTGCGCTGTTATCTATTTCCAGTGCACAACGGGGAGCACAATCGCACAAGTAGATAGCAAAAAGGAGGGCGTCAAATAATTCGAGGTATTCTTCATCAAAGGGACAGTTGATGAATACGTTTCTATTCATCAGGGTCGCTTTGTCTTCTTTTCTCCATAGCTCTGGCAATAGCCACCCTTACCTTGTCCTCATCCAAACTACTTTTTACCGGGGCAGATTTGATCTTTTTTCCTTTCGCATAGTGGCCCCCATTGTCGATCACCGAAGTGATTTTCCCGGACTGATCATGGATGATAACCGAGCGGTCCTCTTCCTGCGCGAGTTTTTTGGCGTGAGTAAGAGCCTCTTCTTGGTTGGTATACACCTTAGACTCTTTCTCACCTTCTACTTCCCAACCGTCCTTGTGCGCTTTGATGTGATAATTCTTCATAATCCGTCCTCCAGCTATTGAGGGTAGGGCTAACCTCCCTTAGGCTAACGTAGCCTTAGTAAGATACTGTACAATTTGCAGGGTACCAATACCGCCGTTTGTAAAAAGGACACCGAGTTGAGGCCTTTAGTTCTTGGTGTCAGGACAAACTCTCTTGTTTTTCTCGTTGGGATACCCTAGCCAAAGTAGAAAGACTTTGATAGTCTTGCAGGCTTCCCGGAATTGAGATTCTAGATTGACAAAAGTCTTATGGGTGTGTTTTGCTGCACACAATGGAAAATGGCTTGGAATAAGGTAGACTCGGTTGCCCAAGATCAGTTAAGACGATTAAGGGTACTATGTATAAGCAGCAAAGCATTCTGATTCGTGGATATGGGGTGTTGGAGCAATGCCGTTTAACCTACTATCCGACCCATGGATGTTAATACTTGAGGTATAATGTACAACCTACCCTATTGGGAAGGATAAGTCTTGATAATGCATATATTATTATTGTTAAACCATAGTAGTGGTGCATAGATGAAAATAACACTAGACATATTAGCCAAGGCAATTATCGAATATCGTTCTGAACAAATTGAGCTAATGAACAGATTAGGAAAGAAATTTGGATACGATATTACAGTTCAAGAAGAA
>JBCBHI010000651.1:0-3634 GCA_038525885.1 Bacteroidota bacterium | reverse complement strand
GTCAACGGCCAGGTTCAAGGTTCCGTCTAGGAAACCAGCATCCAAACCAGCGTTGATCGCCCGGTTTTCTTCCCAACGAGTGTCGGCATTACTAACTACACAGGAATTGATCCTGAGCTTTCAAATGTTAATATTGGTGATAGCGGTCAGAATGACTTGTGGCAAGGATTCGATTTCGGAAACTATCCTTCGTCACGTATGTTGATGATCGGTGTAAGTGCTAATTTCTAATCCCAAAAAGAAGAAAATGAAAACCATGAAAAAGTGGACTTTTCAAATAGCAGGGACGGCAATTATTTTGGTAGGATTATTAGCCGCCTGTACTAATGAGTTTTTGGATCAGCCCCCACAAGGTTCCTTGGACGGTGCCTTGCTGGCCAACGAAGACGGTGCTGATGCTGCCTTGATTTCCACCTACTCCGTACTGGATGGATGGTTCGAGCAGTGGGGAGATGGTGATCCCTGGCCTGCTTCTGGTAGTAACTGGGTGTGGGGTAGCGTAACCTCCGATGATGCTTACAAAGGATCAGAGGCAGGTGATGGGCCTGCAGTGACTGAGGCTGAATTGTTTCAGTGGCAGCCTAGCAACTCCTTCTACAATGTAAAATTCCGTGCAGTATACGAAGGAGTAGCGCGTTCTAATGCTACGCTACAGTTGGTGAACGATGCGGATGACATCAGTGATGAGGCTGCCGACCGGATCTCCGGCGAGGCCAAGTTCCTACGCGCTCACTATCACTTTGATGCCTACAAAATGTGGGGCAACATTCCTTACTATACCGAGGAGGATGCTGAGTTTACTAAGCCTAACAATGTAGATGTACTGCCACTTATCATTGCTGACTTTACGGATGCAATGAACCTCCTGCCTGCCTCACAAGGCGATGCAGGTCGGGCGACTAGCTGGGCTGCAAAAGCATATCTGGGTAAAGTATACATGTTCCAGGGAGACTACACCAATGCTATCACTCAGCTATCTGATGTGGTAGAAAATGGTCCTTACTCCTTGATGGATTGTTTCCATGACATGTTCAACCAAGCGTTTGATGCTGGTGGCAACACCGAGCAAATCTTGAGCTACCAGTCGTCTATCAATGACGGAACAAGCGATGGAAATAACGGTGCTTGGGCAGATCAGTTGAACTTCCCTCACGCAGGTTCACCTTTCGGATGCTGTGGTTTCCACCAGCCTTCGCAAAACCTGGTGAATGCCTTTAAGACGGATGCTGACGGTTTGCCTCTGTTGACTACCTTCAACGATGCTGCTTATGATCCTGCTACGGACAATGTAGATCCTCGTTTGGACTGGACAGTAGGCCGTGCCGATGTTCCTTTCCTAGACTGGGGAGTACATACTGACGGTTGGGTTCGGGATTTGGCCTATGCGGGTCCTTTCAGTGGAAAGAAGAATATCCCTCACCAAGCACAACCTGCTCAAGGTTCTGGCTGGCACCCTACCGCCCTTACTGGGGTAAACATTCCTATCCTTCGCTTTGCTGACATCATGTTGCTGTTGGCTGAGGCGTATGTGGAAACCGGTGATTTGGAAGCTGCTCGTGATTTGGTAAACCAGATCCGTACCCGTGCGAACAACTGTGCGCAAGGTGCTGGTACTGACGAAGCTACTATCTACGCAGATCCTACTGATGCTGCCATTACTTGGGCTAACTATAATGTAGGTACTTACGACAATGCTTGGACTGATCAGGCTACTGCTCGTGAGGCCGTACGCTTTGAGCGTCGTATAGAGCTGGCTATGGAAGGACACCGATTCTTCGACCTGCGTCGTTGGGGTAATTTCGTAGAAGTAATGAATGAGTATTTGACTTCTGAGGCTAACGTACGTAGCTACCTAGGTGCTGCTAACACGGTTTCTGAGCGTCATAGATTGTTCCCCCTACCTACCGTTCAGATTGAGCTGAGTAAGGTGGACGGAACTGAGAACTTGACCCAAAACCCTGGATGGTAATTCAGCGGTATTGAGATAAGTTTTTTGGGCCCCACCGTTCCTGCAGTGGGGCCTTTTTTTTATCGGTCGGCTGTCCGATTTTAGTATCCTGCTATGCTGCCGCTATGAGTAGTGAGCAAGGTAAAAACCACATCATCGATTATGTTTTCCCTTCGAATAAGCAAGGTAGCCACGGGGCTTCTCCTATTGGCTAGTGCTTGCGGCCCCGGTTCTGCACCTGAACCGGCAGAAGCCCCTACGTTATTTACCAAGTTGGCGCCCAACCAAACCGGCATCGATTTCATCAATGCCGTAGAAGACACCAAAGACTTTAATGTGCTCACCTACCGCAATTACTACAACGGCGGTGGAGTGGCCTTAGGCGATGTAAATAACGATGGCTGGGTAGATGTCTATTTCACGGCGAATATGCAGCCCAATCGGTTGTACCTCAACCGAGGCAATTGGCAGTTTGAAGAAGTAACCGAGCAAGCGGGGGTAGCGGGTACCAAAGCCTGGAGCACGGGAGTGGCCATGGCCGATGTAAATGCTGACGGCTGGCTGGATATCTATGTGAGCAACTCTGGAGATGTGCAGGGTGCGGAAAAGGTGAATGAACTGTTCATCAACCAAGGAGATGGCACCTTCACCGAAGAGGCAGCCAAGTATGGATTGGCTGACGAAGGGTTTTCTACCCATGCCTCATTTTTTGACTATGACGGTGATGGTGATCTGGATTGCTATCTGCTCAACAATTCTTTCAAGGACCCTTCGCAAATAGAATTGTATCGCTCCCCAAGGGATGAACGAGACGCTCTGGGTGGCGATAAACTAATGCGCAATGACGGAGGGCGGTTTGTGGATGTAAGCGAAGAAGCAGGCATTTATGGTAGCCTGATTGGGTTTGGCCTAGGAGTTTCGGTGAGTGATCTCAACGGAGACATGTGGCCGGACATCTACATCAGTAATGACTTTTGGGAGCGGGACTACCTGTATATCAACCAAGGAGACGGCACCTTTAGTGAGGAGCTTACGGAGCGCATGGGGGTGATTTCTGCAAGCAGTATGGGATCCGACGTAGGGGATTTGAACAATGACGGGGCCCCAGAAATATTCTCTACCGACATGCTGGCTGCGGATAACTACCGGCTCAAGGCCATGACCATGTTTGACGAATATCATAAGGAAGACCTTCGTGTACGGGCCAACTATCACTACCAACTCCTACAAAACTGTTTGCAACTCAACAACGGGGACGCGGAGTTCCAGGAGATTGGGCACCTGGCGGGTGTTTCTGCCACAGACTGGAGCTGGGGTGCACTCATGTTCGACTTTGACAACAACGGCTGGAAGGATATTTATGTCTGCAACGGGATCTTCCACGATATCATGTACCTCGATTTCATGGACTTCATCGATGATAAGGTGGAAGTATCCAAAATCGTGAACGAACGGGGGAGCTTCGATTTTAGAGACTTCTTACCCTATCTGCCTCAGAACAAGCTGCAAAACTATGCCTTCGTCAATCAGAATGGTGTGCAGTTTGAGAATCAAGCAGAGGCCTTGGGACTAGATGAGCCTTCGTGGAGTAATGGCAGCGCCTATGCAGACTTGGATAACGACGGGGATCTGGACCTGGTAGTCAACAATGCCAATATGCCTGCCTTTGTATATCGGAATAATACC
>JBCBHI010000650.1:0-3640 GCA_038525885.1 Bacteroidota bacterium | reverse complement strand
CAGCTTACAAGTATCCGAACTGGTCATTTTTTTGGGCCTGGGCATCTTCGTATACACGGTGGCCTTGCAAAGCGGGCCTGTATTTTTCGCTAGCCTCAGGAAGCACGGCTTTCGTGATATTGGCTTTGTGTTTCTCATGCTAATGCTGGCCGCAGCAGCCACGGCCAGCCTACACTACTTCCTAGGTTTTGATGCCGCTACTACCGCAGGTCTGTTCTCGGGCATCACTACCAATACCCCGGCCCTGGCAGGTTTGATTGACCTCATTAACCATTCTGGCAAACAAGGCCCCGTGAACCTTTCCCAACTAGCCGTAGTGGGGTATTCACTGGGTTACCCTATGGGTGTACTCGGGGTAATGCTTACCATCAAATTGATGGAACGTTGGTTGCGAATTGATTACACTAAAGAAGCCGAAGACCTTCAGCACAAGTACCCCATACAGCAATCACTCGAACGAATAACGGTGCGGGTAACCCAAAGCAACGCCATTGGCACTACCCTGAGGGACTTGCACCTACGCCATGGCTGGAAGGTAATGTTTGGCCGTATGCGTAGCGGTGACACCATATCCTTACCTAACTGGGATACCCAGCTACAGCAGGACGATCTGCTGAATGTAGTGGCCTCTCCTACTGAAATTAAAGGCATCGTAGCAGATCTGGGGGAGGCCACGGAAGAACCTCTTTCTCTGGAACACTCACAATTCGAAACCAAGCGGATATTCGTCTCGAACGCGGAGGTAACCGGGGAGCGTCTGGCTAGTCTCAATATACCCGAGCGTTTCTCAGCCCGCATCACGCGCATCCAGCGGGGCGACATCGACCTGCATGCGACAGGTGACACAATCCTAGAGCTTGGGGACCAAGTTCGGGTAGTTACCCGAAAAAATGACCTTCCCGGACTGCAAAAGCTTTTTGGCGACAGCTACGAACGCCTTTGCCATATCAACCTGTTATCGTTCGGCTCGGGCATGGCCATTGGGCTGCTATTGGGCATGATCACCTTCCAGCTTACCGATGAAATCGGGTTTCGGCTGGGCTTTGCCGGGGGGCCGCTCATCGTAGGGCTTATCCTGGGGTACCTCCGCCGTACCGGGCCCATTGTTTGGACCATGAGCTACAGCACCAACCTTACCCTACGGCAATTCGGCCTGATGCTTCTACTAGCCGGAGTAGGAATCAATTCAGGACATACCTTCCTTTCCACCTTGCAAGGGGGCAGTGGTGGATTAATCTTCGCTGCTGGCGCGGTCATTAGTATTTTGTCTGCCAGCCTGATGTTGGTGCTGGGATACAAGCTGCTGAAAATCCCCTTCACAATGCTCATCGGAATGGTATCCAATCAACCGGCCATTCTGGATTTTGCGATGGAACAATCCAAGAATAAGCTTCCCATGGTAGGCTTCACCCTCATGATGCCCATTACCTTAATCACCAAAATTCTGATTGTTCAGCTCCTGTTTATCCTTATTGGCGGATAGCCATTCCCACTTACAGGGCATCTCCAATTTTCGAGAGGGACAAAAAAAGCTTAACCGCTAAGGCCCCCAAAACGAGGGCCATGAAGATGCGGTTACGTATACGGCGTTGCCGTTCAATTTTCGCTTGTTTCGCTAGGAGAGCTTTCGTTTGAGTATCGGTAGTTGACATGGTATTCACATTAATATTCCTCTACTAAGAATCCCATTTTACCCAACTGGTAATCTCGCATAGCTTCCAGGATTTCAGTTTCTGAGTTCATAACAAACGGGCCTTGCTGTACCACCATTTCTCTCAGCGGCCGGCCACTAAGCAAAAGAAACTGAGTATCAGATTTGGCCTCTATAGAAATGGACTCTCCTTCTTCTCCGAACAACAGTAAGGTTTCTGATTCCATCAGCCCGGAGCCTTCCACTCGCAACGTACCTCTCAAAATGTACAAACTAGTATTGAACCCGTCAGGTATCGTATACATGAAGTTGCCTCCGGCTTGCCCTCTGCCCCACATCACCAGCAAGTCCGATTGCATACGGATGGGACCTTGCTTACCTGCATATACGCCTGCCACCAGCTGGGACTGAACAAGGCCATCTTCCGAAGCAATGGCCGGCATTTCCTGCTGAGGAAGGTATTGATAGTCTGGAGGCAGCATCTTTTTGGCTCCCGGGCTATTGATCCATAGCTGTACAATCTCCTGGGGTGTTCCTTCCTGAATACTCTGCTCGGTTGGTCGTTCGCTATGAATAATGCCCATACCTGCATGCATCCATTGCACATCACCCGCCTTAGCTACTTGGCTATTGCCCCGACTATCCTGATGGTGAACTTCTCCTTCTATCACAAAGGTAACTGGAGAAAAGCCCCGATGAGGATGAGGCCCTACACCCTGTATACGGGCTGGGCGATCAGTCTGTGGATCGAACCTACCGTGATGTAGCAGCAAAAAGGGATCTATCTGTTCTACCCGCTGGGTAGGCAATGCCTGCTTTACTGGTACCCCACCCATGTCAATATCAAAGGCGGGCAATTGCCGGGCTACTTTCTTAAGCGCCATGGTTTTCCTTTCTTTCCCGCAATAACACCCCAAAAACGCCAGAGTTCCACAACCGTTTTCAGAAAACTAACCTAAGGCAGAACGGAGACAATCGACTATAAACCTTCCTTTCTCAGGGTCCAGGTCCATTTCACGTGGGTATCATTCTCACCCGGGGAGTAGAGATTCCTACCATTAGACCCACCAATGAAATAGGAGGACCACACCTGTCGGCGACCATTGTCTTCGTCTATATTGATACCCAAGTCACAATTGAAAAGGTCGGCACAGAAATACCGAACCATCCAGAGCCGCTTATTATCCTCATCATTCACCAAAAGTCCGTCATACCCGGTAGCGAGATCCCCATCATCATACACAAAGAGGACCTCTTTGGTACCGCTATTGTTTCCAATGTCCAGGGGGTCTGGCATGATTTCCAGATAACCTACATCCTCGTACTCCTGTTCTACGGTAGTACCGTCTTCAAATATGGTAGTTACCACTGACCGGGTGATATTCCATCGCCCTTCCAATTGGATCATTTGGCGCGCGTTTTCTGGGCGGCAGCTACAAAGTGTAATGCTTAACCAGAGTACACCCACGAGACCTTTTGCTATTTTTTTCATGACGGTTGGGGCTATCGAAACAAGGGAATCTCAATACCAAAGGCTATTCTCATTCCTGAGAAACTATCTACCACAATCGCCACTTCCTGGTCTTCTGGAATGGCTTGGTTGGCATACTCTACCGGATCAGTAGCCCAAAGGGCAAAATCTCGAGGCAGTTCATCCAAAATCTCCTCATTAGTGCCGTAGTCCAGTGCCGTAACTAGAAACCTCGCAGGAGGAAAACCTGGCGTGGGTGCTTCCAGCTTGGCCGTAAGGTTTACGCGCTTCAGCGCCACCCCTACACCCACTCCCACATCAAAGGTGGTGGCAAAGCCTTCGTAAATTCCCGAGATCTTATATAGGTTACCCAAACTCCTGGACCCATCAGGGAAGGTGGTATACATATCCAAGGTTAAGCTACGTGTATGGGCAGTGGCCAGCGCCACCAAATACCATTTGTATCCGGCAATACCCAAGTGGAAGTCCCATCCCAGATTATGCGTACGCATCCTCAG
>JBCBHI010000649.1:0-3642 GCA_038525885.1 Bacteroidota bacterium | reverse complement strand
AATAGGTATCAACCAGAAAGCAAGAAGGAAGAGTCTATTCATTGTCTGCCTTTTCATCTTGTCGCCTTTGCCGCTGCAAAAAGATTTCATTGATCAGGTTTAAGACAAGCATAAACCCGAATACTGAAAGGCCGATTCTGATAATACCCAGATGGGCATAGTAAATGGAAAAGGCAATCACTATCATATTGATGGCCACCAAAAGGGCTACCACGCCCAACTGTGGGATGCCTAAGGCAACCAAGCGATGATGCAAATGATTCTTATCTGGTTCGAAAGGGGATTTTCCTCGTGCAATACGGACAGTAAACACCCTGAGGGTATCAAAAATAGGGATGATGAGTATGGAGAAGGCGACTGCCGGCGAAGAGGGAGTCATACCTAGCTGGATGAACTGAACGGCTAAGGTGGCTATCACAAAACCGACGGTGAGTGAACCGCTGTCCCCCATGAAGATTTTTGCCTTATGAATATTGTAGCGCAGAAAGCCAATGATGCCCCCTGCAAGGCCTAAGGAGACTCCTGCAAGTGGGATAGATTTTCTCCAAAAGTTAAGGCCAAAGGTGATGAGAATGGTAAGGGTAATGGAGCCTGCCAATCCGTCTAGCCCATCAATAAGGTTAATAGCATTGGTAATGGCGATAATCACGAACAGGGTAAGTGCATAAGACGCCCACAGGGGTAAGTCATGGACCCCGAAAATTCCAAAGAGGCTCTGAATTCGAATATCCCCGGGAATCATAACGATACCCGCGGCCAAAATCTGAATCACTAGTTTTCGAAAGGCTGACTCGGTGGCAAGATCATCTTTGATACCGATGAAGAAGATAATCATACTACCCGCCAGGATGTACTGTACACCATCGGAGAAATCGCCGAAGATGGTAATTGCCGAAACAAACCCTGCGAAAATTGCGGCTCCGCCTAACCTGGGAGTTAGCTTTTTGTGTACGGTTCGGTGATTTGGCCTATCCAGGAGTTCACGTGCATGCGCTACCTGAATGATTGTAGGGATAGAAAAAAGTGCCAACAGTAATGCCCAACAGAAGGACAAGGCTACAGCCTGCATGCCTTGAATTTTTTGCAGCAAGTTAGTTGATTGGTGCCCCCTAACCAACTAAAAACCGCTCACGAATCCCACGTGTATTTTTGAGTTGGCCCAAGAAAAGGGTACAAACTCACGATGTTCGCCCACTGCCCAAGAAAACCGAAGAATACCCGGGGTAAGTTTCCATTGCATGCCCAGCCCTACACCCCAAGCATAATGTAAGGCGGATTGGACTGACAGTGAGGTCAATAATGACTGGTCCCAGAAAGCAGAAATAAAACTCTGCTCTCCCGTCCGTAAACGAGCCTCTACGGTGGCTACGCCATATTGCGGAGCAAAGAATTGCTTTTCGTTGAAGCCACGTAGCAGATTAAATCCACCCAAGCGGTATACTTCCGCCCCTGATAAGTTTTGATTAGGCAGCAACCCAACGTTTAGTGAGTTGTAAATACCCCACAAAGGGTTGATAGGCTGGAAGTACTTGAACTCGGCTTTCCCTTCCCAATAGAAATTTCTGGCGGAATCCCTCAGCTCTCGGTAACCCACCGAACCGGAGATAGCTAAACCAAGCAAAGTACTCCAACTATTCTGCTGATCTGCTTGGTATTGCCATGACAATAGGCTACCGGCTAATAAATGAAATACCCGTTGGGAGCCGCCAGGTATCCAGTCAATAGAATCGGCGAGAGGCACCACATTTTTGATAGAAAGGAATCCACCGAGGCTAATGGGGCTATCCTGAAAAAGTGGGGTCCCATCCCACTGGATATGTTGCAATAAGTAGGCGCTGTCTTGCTTCCATAAGTTGAGGTCTAAGCCAAATTGGTAGGGTAAATTTAGGGGATGAAACCACTCGGCTTGCAAATGGAGTTGTTGGGTGTTGGGCTGGGGGCTCTCCCAATGCAGATAGTAATGGTGCCCAAAGCCAAGGGGATTCCATAGGGATAAATTCGCATTGCCTACTAGCAAAGGGGGTAACTCCGGGCCTTGTGGAAGTATGCCAAGCAATGCATCGAAGGCATTGGCTCTTTGGGACTGAACGGGTAAGTGAACGGTGGCTCTTCGATTGGCAAACCGGATTTGTGGTTTGCCACTCAGTGAAAGGAAAGGATATTTCCTGATCCGGTCTTCGATATTTTGGACATCTGACTCATTATATAGCTCACCTTCTTCTAGTCTCAGCATCCTTTGCAGTCGGTGCGACCGCAAGGAAGGCAAATTGGTTGCCTGGAGCTCCCCGAACTGGATCATTTGACCCGGGTCAAGTTGCCATTTCCCCGTTACTTTTGAGCCATCCAAAACGGTGGGCTCAGCGATGGAAACCTTCACAAAGGGGTAGCCTCGGTCTGCATAGTAAGTGGCGATCTTTTCTTTCCAAGCGTGCTGAGCCATGAAGGATAGTTCCTCCTGCCCAGCAGGGAATTCCTCTAACGATTCTAGTAGTGAATCAGGCAGGTTCCCTACTGATAAACTTTGCCATGAAAACAGCGGCCCTGCTTGGCAGGTAATGGAGGAGCTCTGAAAATCATAGGTATAGTTGATCTGAGATAGTAGGTACCCTTTATTCTGAAGACTCTGGATAGCCTGGCTTACCCAACCTTCCACCTGAGCTCGGTCAATAGCGGACAAGGTCTGTTTCTGAGGATCAAAGGGGACCTTAGGATCGTCCGTCCAGCGCTGGAATACTTCCTGGCAAGGATCTTGCCCAAGACAAAACGCCCAACCCACTAGCCAAAAGGCCAACGTAGCCCCTAACTTTGCCCCCAAACGTTGTTTCCTCATCACTTTAATGTACGGCATTGGCAGGAATCTATTTACATATTCCTTTCTGTAAGCAAGCTTGCTATTACTGCGACTTTCACTTCAGCACCAATATGCAGCTGCGTGAGTCGATGGTTCAGGCGATCATTCAGGAAATGGAAATGAGGCGTGAATATCTGCAAGGACAGACTATCAATACGATCTATTTTGGCGGGGGGACCCCCTCCTTACTCAATCAAAGGCAGCTCCAATCTATCCTCAATAGCGTACATCGGTTGTTTCCTGTGGCTCCACAGGTAGAAATGACCCTAGAGGCTAATCCTGATGACCTTACTCCAGATATCTTACGTGAGCTACAATCATTGGGGATCAACCGACTCAGTATTGGGATCCAGAGTTTTCATGATGAGGTCCTCCGTTGGATGAACCGGGCACACTCTAGTCATGAAGGAATAGGGGTGGTAGAAGAGGCACATGAAGCGGGTTTCGAAAACTTGAGTCTGGACTTGATCTATGGCTTACCTATAGGCCCCGCTGAGCGATGGGAAAAGGATGTAGAACAGATGCTGCTGCTAGACCCTCCTCATATCTCTGCGTACTGCTTAACCATAGAACCCAACACGGTTTTTGGGAAAAGACACCAGAAGGGAGCCTTTCAAATAACCGATGAGGAGCAAATTGTGAAGGAATACCATTACTTGACCGAACGCCTGCGCGGAGCAGGATACAATCACTACGAAGTCTCCAACTTTGGCAAGGCCAACTGGTATTCTCAACACAACACTAGCTACTGGCATCAGATTCATTACCTAGGGCTAGGCCCTAGTGCACAC
>JBCBHI010000648.1:0-3644 GCA_038525885.1 Bacteroidota bacterium | reverse complement strand
ATGATCACGAAGATGAGCCCTGCTGGTGTG
This sequence comes from Bacteroidota bacterium, assembly GCA_038525885.1. GTDB lineage: Bacteria > Bacteroidota > Bacteroidia > Cytophagales > Cyclobacteriaceae > DMST01. The sequence goes on along the minus strand of JBCBHI010000648.1, from coordinate 3,614 downwards.
GAGCTTTGGACCAAGACCTACGGAGGTTCTACTCATGACTATGCCTGGGGTGTAACCGAAGTGTCTGACGGTTATCTGTTGGCTGGTGAGGCACGTTCTACCGATGGAGATGTATCACAATCTTTCGGCAATAGCGACGGCTGGTTGGTGAAAGTAGACCTGAATGGCAACCTGATGTGGGAGAAATCCTTCGGAGGCAGCGGTAACGACAATTTCCGTTCCATCGAACCCACCGATGATGGCAATTTCATATTAGGAGGAACCACCATTGTGGATGGAGATGGACAATTTTGGTTAGTGAAGGTGGACCCCAGTGGCAACGAGATTTGGTCTAAAAACTACGGCAGCTCAGGATATGACCAGTGCTGGGAGGTAAAAACTACCCAGGATGGTGGTATCATCGGTATGGGCTTTGTTTCAGCCAATGACGAGGATGTAGATGGCGGCCCTGGCGGCGGTCAGGATATGTGGCTGATCAAACTAGATAGCCAAGGCAACTTGGAGAACTAATAGGCATAGTAGGCTTCTTGCTCTAGAGAGTAATTCAAAGAATAACGGCTCGCCATCTGGCGAGCCGTCATTTTTTCAGCTTTATATTCTCATAGCCCCAAAAGGAGGATATTGATTTACTTTGAAAGTCGTATTTGGATGCTTCTAATAGCTTCTAATGACATTTGAGTAAACTTAGCGATCTCCTCAATGGATAAAGAGCCTTCCAAAATCATATTCTTAATGATCTCTTCTTTACCTTTTTGGTACAAATGGTCTGTCTCAATATCGTAGGTAATTGGCATTTGTTCTGCGATTTTCTCTGTTACTCTATCTAATTTACGTAAACGAGAGAGCACCACCAAGTGTTGTAAATAGCGTTGCCTCGTGGTTTCATCATGTCTAAGTGCCCAAAGTCTCTTTATTACTTTACGAACAATATCTTCTCCTTCTTCTAAAGAATACTGGCCTAGAATGGCAAGTAAAACCTCTTCTGGAATAGTGGAATTGAGGGTATCATCTAAGGGTAACTCACTTAGGTTTTTGAGTGTATAGCCCAATATCTCTTGCCCTTTAGGAAGCTGATGGATCATTCTTGACTTACCTATGCCCAGAAATAAGACAAATTGCCTAACGGGTACCTCGAACTTTCGAAGGAGCAATGCCTTGTACTCAGCCCTCCTGTAAACCATCTTAGGGTCGTCTTGAGTTTGAAATTCTAGGTGTAATAAGAACTCTTCACCTTCCTCATTGGTTACCCACTTTAAAAAATCAGGCTCACGCTCTATGGTTGCTTGAAGCTTTTCCTTGACTTCACGTGTGGAGGCGATTCTAATTCCTAATAGTTTCTCACTCAATGGAAGAAAAAGAGCTTCAATATTCTCTTTGAGTATTTTATCAAACTCACCCATGGACTGTTAAGATAGAGAACTCTTTATAACCAAAAAATCCCGGCCACTTGGTAGTGAACCGGGATTGTATCTTGTGACGAACCACAATCGTCATTCGTCAATCGTACCTCGTCAATTAATTAGAGCGGTGCTCAATGGCTGCCACCCTCATATCCTTCGCACAGCCGTAAGACCGCGAATTCGCTCCTACATTCGTCATTCGGCAATCGTACCTCGTCAATTGACTTAGCAGTACTCCTCGAATACGCCTACCAAGTGGTTGGCGATCATCTCGGCGCTGCGGCCTTCAATGTGGTGACGCTCAACAAAGTGAACCAACTCACCATCCTTCCACAAGCCAATGCTAGGAGAAGAAGGAGGGTAAGGTAGTGTGTACTCACGAGTCTTAGCTACCGCTTCCGCATCTACACCCGCAAATACCGTGGTGAGGTTATCAGGCTTCTTGTCAGCATGTTGTACCGCTAGCTTCACACCAGGGCGTGCTGCACCAGCCGCACAACCGCATACTGAGTTAATCACTACCAGGGAAGTACCTTTGTGGTCACCCAAATGATTGTCTACTTCTTCGGCAGTCTTCAGCTCTGTGAATCCAGCTACCGTCAGGTCGGCCCGCATGGGGGCTACTAGTTCTTCAGGATACATATTCTTCCTAATATTTAAGTGCTTATCTGAATAGAGGCCGAAGCCTCCTTACATAATGCGATTACATGAATCCAAGTTCCAACTTGGCCGCCTCACTCATCATTTCTGTGGCGTAAGGTGGGTCAAAGGTAAGCTCGACCGTTACCTCACCTACACCGGGGATGGCTTTGATCTTTTGCTCCGTTTCCCCTGGGATCTCCTCTGCACTAGGGCAGCTAGGCGAAGTTAGGGTCATCACCACGTGTACATTATTCACCGGGAACACATTAATCTCATAGATCAATCCCAGCTCATAAATATCCACCGGAATTTCCGGGTCGTACACCGTTTTGATCGCGGTCAATACCTTATCCCTGAGTCCCGGATCATTTACCGAATCTTGGGTCATTGCTTCACTCATGGCTTACGAGTTGGCTAGTTTTACCTTGTATGCAGTGGCGTAGTCTTTCATTTGCTTGATCATCGCCCCAAACCCATTGCTGCGTTGGGTACCGATGAACCGGTTCAGACCAATTTTCTCAATGAAGTAGAGGTCTGCCGCCAAAATCTCCTCTGGGGTATGGTGGCTCAGAATGCTCACTAGCATACTCACCAGTCCCTTAGTTATTTCCGTATTGCTATCCGCTTCAAACTTGATCCTGTCACCCTCCAGCTCCGTATGCAGCCATACCTTGCTTTGACATCCCTTCACGATGTTTTCATCGGTTTGGTATTGCGGGTCCAAGGCGGGGAGCTTCTTGCCCATGTCCATGATCTGGTCCAGGGTCATTTCAAAGTCTCCACCTAGCAACTCAAAATTGCTGATCAGTTCGTCTTGCGTCTCGTTAATGCTTGCCATTTAGCGTAGCTTTTTCACGATAGCCTCCAGCCCTTCGGCTAGTCGGTCTATTTCCTCTCGGGTATTGTACACCGCAAATGATGCCCGTACCGTACCCTCTATTTTATACCAGTCCATTAGCGGTTGGGTACAGTGGTGCCCCGTGCGTACCGCAATACCTTTGGCGTCCAGCATCATACCCAAGTCGTAGGGATGAATACCGTCGATCAGGAAGCTGATCACACTAGCCTTGTTCTTTGCAGTACCGTAGGGCTGAAACCCATCAATCCGGGCAAGCACTTCATGGCCGTATACCACCAGATCATGCTCATGCTCCCGGATATTAACCCGCCCCGTCTCCTCGATGAACTCAATAGCCGCTTTGAGCGCCACCACATCCGCGATGTTGGGCGTGCCCGCTTCAAACTTGTAGGGAATCTCGTTGTAGGTACTTCCTGAGTAGGCTACGTCTTTGATCATCTCGCCGCCACCCTGATAAGGGGGCATGGCTTCCAGGTGGGCGCGCTTGCCAAACAAGGCACCTACCCCGGTGGGGCCGTACATTTTGTGGCCACTCAAGGCCAGAAAATCCACGTCCAAAGCCTGCACGTCAATATCGATCTTGCTGGTAGCCTGAGCCGAGTCTAGCATCACCAGCGAACCGTTGGCATGGGTCAACCGAATCACGTCCTCTACCGGGTTTATCGTGCCCAGTGAGTTGCTTATATACACCAGGCTTAGCAGCTTGGTTTTGG
>JBCBHI010000647.1:0-3647 GCA_038525885.1 Bacteroidota bacterium | reverse complement strand
CCATATTGCCGAATGGCCTCCCGGCTAAACCGGGAGCAGCTCAACTCATAAATACAGTTAGTACTCAGTTGTAAAGAGAATACCTTTTGGTACACCGTGAGAGCCGCATTCATCACCGATTTCAAAGGCTGGAACGCAGGTTTTGCCTCTTCCGCTGCCGTATGGACGTGCTCCCCTTCATGTACCTCAGACAAACGCAGGATATCCTGCTGCCAGTCTTGACCATAACTCACCCCGGCGAGTCCCACACTCAGCAAAACCACCACTAGTCCCTTCCGTATCATTTCTCTGGAGTAATCAATTGTGCATCCGCTGGCACCTGAAAGTTCAACCGCTCCCGGTCTACCTCAGTATCCAGCTTAAAATCCGTAAACTCAGTCTTGGTGAGCATCGAGTCTGACTCCGCAAAGTAATCGATTTGCGTCATGGCCTGCGGGAACTGCTGATTCCCTACCTGACGGTAATCGTAAAAGTATATTTTCTTCAGCACCGAACCGTCCGGTTGCTGATATTCTACATAAATAGGGTTGGGCCCCTCGTGCACCATTTTCACCTGACTCAGTTGCTCCGCCATTTCAGCCGGGGGCAGCCATTCGCTCACCATCAGGCCTTCCTCATAGGTGGTATTCCGGTTGCTAAAACCCATGGCCGTCAGGCCCAAATCAAACGCCCTGTTTTGCAGAAAAAAGTACAACTGGCTGTTCTCCGTACTGAACGCCAGACTGTTCTGCTGTACTACCGTATGTTCAGAGGGGTTGTAGATCTGAATATCTCCTTTGCTATTGCTAAGAATAGTATACGCTTGAGGCAGCGTATAAAAAGACGCCATACGGCCATCCAAGCTGTAAAACACATCCGCCTCCACGGTATTCATCATCCCTGACTGGGCAGACCGAATCCGCATGTGGGCCTGAAAGCTGTTGCGCTGCTTTGGGCTCACGGCCGCCGTAGCCACCCCCAGAACCAGCATGCACCACACCCCTATTTTGTACTTCCGTAGCATAACAGCGAAACTAGCAAGGGTCGGGCCAAAATGAAAATAGAATATGCCTTCGGCAGCCCTGTAGGGCAGAAAACAGGAGTCTGAATTTCAGAAGATGCGTAACGCGCCAGTCGTAGTTGGCACGGGGAGTTCCCAACAACCTACATTACATAAAAATCGGTTTTTTCATTTTGTGAAATGATCGGCATGACGCAGAGTCGCAGCCGTGGCCAGTCTATTCCCTGCCAGGGGGCTTGGTTTAATTTTCATCAAAAGCGCCCTGCGGCGCTCATAGGCAGGCGTTACCGTAAGTGAAACAGGCCCTCCTCCCCGGCTAGCCCAGGCCTTAGGAGAGTCATATGACTTGCAAGCCTGCCAATTTCTCCGCAAACGTTTGCCCATCACCAAAGGAGGCCCCACCTTTGTATACTGACGAAAACCGATGAAACTATGGCGTACTTGTTTGACAGCTTTGCGGGCTGGAAAGCCTACAGCGAAGAGCATAGCCTGACCTTACACCAAGTAGTATTGGAATACGAGGCTCACCAACGTGGCGCTACGGAAGCCGAAATATGGGATGGCTTACAAAAGGCCTACGAGGTGATGAAGGAAGCCGTAAAAACGGGTTTGGAGGAGGAAATGACCTCCCGATCGGGCATGATCAACAATGGAGCTAAGAAGGTCTATCGCCATCCTGTCACCGTGTTGTCGCCAGAGTTTCAGAAGCTTATTTCCCGGGCCCTGGCCGCCAAAGAGGTGAACTCCTGCATGGGTCGCGTAGTAGCCGCCCCTACTGCCGGGGCTTCGGGCATCTTGCCCGGCACCATGGTTACCCTTCAAGAGCTGCACGAATTGCCCGACGCCAAAATTCTGGAAGGATTGCTCTTGGGCGCAGGCGTGGCATTAATATTGGAGCAGCGCGCCTCGCTAGCAGGCGCCGTGGGAGGCTGCCAGGCCGAAACAGGTAGCGCCGCCGCTATGGCTGCTGGCGCCATCGTATACTGCCTTGGCGGGGATAAACAAAGCGTATTCAATGCCGTAGCCATCACCATTCAGTGTATGCTGGGCTTGGTGTGTGACCCCGTAGCCGGGCTGGTAGAGGTACCCTGCGTGGTACGCAACGCCAGTGCCGCAGCCATCGCCAATTCCTCTGCCCAGATCGCCTTGGCCCAAGTATCAGCCGTTATCCCTGTAGACGAGTGCGTAGATGCCATGGGTGAGATAGGTAATAGCATGGAGGACCGCTATAAAGAAACCGCCCTGGGAGGCCTGGCAGCTACTCTGACCGGACAGCAGATCTCTGATCGGATCTTGATCTCGGACATCGAGATTTTGCCTGACGAGGATGTAAAGGAGGAATAAGAGACCAAAGTGCGGCTAGAGGTTAGAACGCTCACTTGTAAGCAATAGACCTTTCTAGGAGTCTCCGCACAGATGAATTAGGGAACCTAACTAACAATTACTCCGCAAATAGCTCGGTTAGCTTGACCTTTAAGTCAGGAAATAGCAGTGGGCTTACGACAACCTCCCCTTCATAGGTTTGGGGAATCCCAAAACGGTTGCCCGTTTCGTCTCGCCGAAATACCTGAACGCCCTCTCTCTCAGGATCTACAATCCAGTACTCTTGTACCCCGTGCCGCTGGTACAGCATGGTCTTCACCGTTTGGTCCTTCTTGGCGGTACTAGGAGAGAGAATCTCAATAACCCAATCCGGTGCTCCCTTACCCCCTTTTTCGTCCAGCTTCGAAGTATCGCAATATACTACCAAATCTGGTTGTACTACCGTATCTATTTCTTCATCGACTTCCTCCATTAGGGGCAATCGAACATCAAAGGGAGCGGCAAAAACCGAACATTTAGAACCTTGTAGAAACCCCCCAATCAAAACAGATAATTGCATGGATAACCGTTGATGCTTTCTAGTAGGTCCGGGGCTCATAGCGTGAGGTATTCCATCGATCAATTCCCAGCGTTCCTCCTCTGGCCAGCTGAGATAGTCGGCGTAATTAAATGTTTCCGAAGTGAGCGCTAGTACTGACATGGATTCTGTAGCTTACTCAAATATACGAATTACACAGGCAGCGTGAAGGTGATAGGAAATTGCACCCGTATCTCGCCCTATACTGTATTCCTCTTTGACCTTGCTTACTCCGCAAATAACTCGGTCAGATTGACCTTTAAGTCTGGGAATAGCAGTGGGCTTACGACAACCTCTCCTTCATAGGTTTGGGGAATCCCAAAGCGGTTGCCCGTTTCGTCTCGCCGAAATACCTGAACGCCTTCTCTTTCAGGATCTACAATCCAGTACTCCTGCACTCTGTGCCGCTGGTACAGCATGGTCTTCACCGTTTGATCTTTCTTAGCGGTACTAGGAGAGAGAATCTCAATAACCCAATCCGGTGCTCCCTTGCCCCCTTTTTCGTCCAGCTTAGAAGTATCGCAATACACCACCAAGTCCGGCTGTACTACCGTATCTATTTCTTCATCGGTTTCCCCTAATACAGGTAATCGGACATCAAAGGGGGCTGTATATCCTTTGCATCCACTTTTTCTTACAACAAGGGCCATCATCTCAATGAGTATCCAGGCAATTTCTTGGTGCTTTCTATTAGGTCCAGGGCTCATACTGTAGGGGATTCCATCAATCAATACCCAGCGTTCCTCC
>JBCBHI010000646.1:0-3604 GCA_038525885.1 Bacteroidota bacterium | reverse complement strand
CGATCTAGCTTGTCAAATAGCTGGTCTCGGTAACCTTCTACCGTTCTGGGCGAAACACACATTTGATCGGCTATTTCTTTGTAGGTCATGTCCGTAGCGGCCAGTTTCAGGAACTCCATTTCCCGGTCATTCATAGGAGGGAGGCTTTCCCGGGTGTTATTGCCCGCTACCCTTTGGGCCATAGCATGCGCTACCCAGTCTGGGTAATAGTATCCTTTCTCCAGAATAGTCAACAGGGCTTGCTTGAGCTCTGTAGGGTTTACGTTCTTTAGCAAATACCCTTGCGCGCCCTTGCGCATGATTTTGATAAGGGCTTCCTCATCTTCCTGCACACTCAGCACCAGTATATGTACCTGCGGATGGTGTTCTTTCAACCAAGCTGCGGTTTCGTACCCATCCATTTCTGGCATATTGATGTCAAGCAGTACGATGTCCGGGATGTTGGCGGGCTCTTGTAGTTTGTCTACCAAATGCCGTCCATTCTCCACCTCATATAGCACCGTGAAATCCCCAAACCGCTCGATAATCCCCGAAAGGGCTTTGGCTACCAGTACATGGTCATCTACTAGGGCTATTCTGGGCTTCATGTGTGAGTGGGGTGTGGGGGAGTTAGAGGAACTAATAGTTCAAGCTGGGTGCCTTGGCCAGGCTGGCTGTTCAAGGTATAGCGGGCTCCTATAATGGCCGCGCGTTGCTGCATATTCAGCAGCCCAATGCCTGCATCGGCAGGCAATTTGTCCTGGTCAAATCCAACGCCGTTGTCCTTGGCGGTTACCAGTAGGCCTTCTGGTGCATCTTGCAACCGAAGCGTGATTTGTTCACATTGGGCATGTTTCAGGCTGTTTTGGGTAAACTCCTGAATGATGCGCAACACAAAACTGTTCACCTCGAAGGAACTCATGAAGGGCTCGGCTTCATCCTGGAATTCCAGGGTACAGAATTGGGTTGATTGCAGTTTTGCAAATTCAGTTTGTAGCAACTCATTGAGCGCTCCTTGGGGTTGCACTCTACCGTGGATGAGGCTACTAGACAAACTACGTAGGTCCGTTAAGGATTCGTCAATGAGCTTTCCCACTTCGGTTACCGCTGGGTCCGGCTCACCCTCCACGGGCTGCAGCTGGTGATTGTTGAGCGACGCCAGGGTGAGTTTGTGGCCTACATTATCGTGGATTTCGCGGCCGATGTACTGCATGGTTTGTTCCTGAATTTCTAGCTGGCTACGCAGAAGTTCCTTTTCAAAGTGCTCATTGATGGTCTCAATCTCTCGTTGGTGCTCTATTCGCCTGCGCCGATAGATGAGCATTACACCCAAGACTACCAGGGTAAAAAGCATCAATAGCACCATAAAGGTGGCTATCAGAATGAAACCTTCGTTACTCGCATCCATACAAAACAGATAGTATACACGGTATAGAGCAGGTAGTTGAGGATACTCATCACATTGTTAAGCACCATGGCCAAGTCTGGCCTGCCCATATTAAAGTATACCCAATTGCCCATCACAAAATAAGGAGCTGTGCCTACCATGAAGAACAAGAGGAAGAACAGGAGGTAAAAATAGGGGTGTTTTAAAAAATTGAGACTGATAGGGCTCTTCAACATTTCGTAGAAGGCTAAAAACACTCCGCTCACGATCATGAGGGTGCCTGCTGCATGGGAGATGACGTTGTACTGTTGGGTACGGAGATACCCAGGCAAGGATATGAGGGTTATGGCCAGAAAGATGGCGATGAGTACGCCTAGTGCTTTACGGTTAGTACGGGATTGCAAAATCCTGTGCAGCATAACTCCGTACAGTAGCCACTGTAGCGGGGCGAAGAAATTGTAAAGGGAACTGTTGTTTTGCCCTGGATTGATACGGAATTGGATAGTCTGGTACAGTTCTACTCCCACAATAAGCAGGAGCAGAACGAATAAGATGCGCATGGGAGATTGCTTCCAAAGCACCGGCAAGGCAACAATGGCGGCAGCCAAAGAGGCAATCTCAAACCAAGTGATGTAGTGAAACATAGGATAAATTATTCCTGACTAAGATAGCTAGCCGTTTTGAACAGCTCGTCGGATAAGCCGATAGGTGAGGGAGGAGGTCCGCAAGAAGGGGGGCACAAGTGGCCCAGGTTGAACATATCTGGCGACAGAATACTCGCAGGTACCTCTTCTGAGGTGGGCCCCATGTTTTCATCCTTGATGAGTTGACTCAAGGATTTGCCTGAGAGCATATCAAACATCACCAGACCGGAATCGGTGTTGACCGTAGGTACGCCATACAAGGTGTGTAGCCCACGATAGTCCGGCCCGCCAGTTTGGTAGTGTGCGCTCGTGTTATCATACAGTGCGTAGGTCCAGGTTATTCTAATTTGATTATCGTCTGATATTTGCATGCCTGTGGCCGCTTTTTCTATATCAGCAATGAAATTCTTGAGCCTATGCAGTGAAAAAGTGCAGGTGCGAACAGGCTCCCGGCTAGCGACAAAGTCCGAAAGAGACATGCCGGTGTAGACCTGAAAGTCCTTATTGCTTCCCCGTCTGGTGATGGTGGCCAATTGGCTTTTTATGCCCTCGGCAGCCTCATTGCCATACCGGCTGGCATCACGCATGTATTGGTTAAGGGTGATGTATTGGATGGTAGTATCATTGAAGGGAATTTCGCTGGGCACTACGGCCTTGCTGGGGATGACGTTAGGGTTCGAATTCAGGGAAACGGGCTCCAGATAGCTGGTAGACTTAAACCGGGCATCGGACTGGAAAATAGGCGAGGGGGGAGGCCCGCATGAGGGAGGACAAAGGTGCCCTAGGTTGAAAGGGTCTGGGGGGAGAATACCCACGGAAACCTCTTCTGAAGTGAGGCTCAATCGCTCTCTTTTGATAATCTGGCTCAGAACATCTCCTGATGCAGCATCTACCAAGATTCTACCTGAATCGGTATTTATGCTTGCTACCCCATAGAGAGTGTGTAATCCGCGGTGGTCTGCTTCTGCTGAAGCAAAGTGGTCTTGCGTATTGTCGTAGACCGCATAGGTCCACGTAATCCCCGTGTTCTCATCGTCAGTTTCGTAGCGCTTGGTCGCCTCCTCTATATCCGCAATAAAGTTCTTAAGTCGATGCAACGAAAAACTACAGCTACGCACAGGTTCACGGGTATTTAGAAATTCCTTACCCGACATTTCAGTATAGGTTCTGAAGGATTCCTGGTCTGCCTTGCTCAAGGTTCTTTCCATTTGTTGGCGAATACCGGTGGCTGCCTCATGCTTATACCGGCTTACATCACGCATGTATTGGTTGAGCGAGATGTACTGAATGGTGGCATCGTTAAAGGGGATTTTTCCCACTGGTGCTTTATCACCTGTAACTGGGGTATCACCGCCAGACCCAGATGGTGTATCGCATGACCAGACAAGCAACACTGTACAAACAAGACAACAGAGGCTTATTAACGGACCCTTCATGGATTAATTATATTTTAGTTGATGGTGGAATGATTTTACGAAAGGTACACTTGCCTTTTCGTAAGTCAAGGCCCTATCTCATCCGTTCCATCCGCGGTAAGGAATCGCCTATCGCAAAAACACACTCAAAACATCAAAAAACCAGTGTTTTTGCGATA
>JBCBHI010000645.1:0-3658 GCA_038525885.1 Bacteroidota bacterium | reverse complement strand
CCAACGGAGGCCTCCGTTGGCCAATTATAACCTGATGAGGGATATTGAGAGTCATGAGGGTGATTCCGAGGTGCCCAATTCAAGAAGGGAGCGTAGGAGAAGAGAGCGGAGTATGAACTACTCGGGTAACGGGTACAATGCTCCTCCTAACAGGCTAATTGCGGAGGCAATAGGAGATTATGCGCCAGATCCTGCCCCGGCCGGTGCTAATGGAGCCGTCATGGAAGGAATTGGCAGGTATTCCGGCGAAACTGCTGTTATAGATCCCAAGCGAAGGCTGCGCCGACTCGGTAGAAATATGAATTACCAAGGGGAGCTGCCAGGACGATCGCCTGATGATAAATTTGATACTCCTTATGAAGAGGGGTACGCTGAGAATATATACATCCCTGGGCCCAATAGGGATATTATGAAGGCAATTGCCGACTTCGCCCCCACGGTGGCCAATCCTCGTGCTAACGGTGCAATCATGGAGCAGATAAGAAGGTACCAAGGGGATATGTTGGGCATAGATCCGAAGGAAAGATATCGTGAACCGGGAGGGCCTGAAGGGTGGAGTGGGAATGATTATCTAAGTCCTCGTTTCAATGCTGATATACAAAAGGCGATTAGTGAGTTTGCGCCTATTTATGCCAGGCCCAAGGCAAATGCCTATGTGATGGACCAAATCAATGATTACACGGCATACCATACCATAAGGACGGAGAGGGCTCAGGCCAGATATTATCAAAAACTGACAAGAAGGTCAGCGGCCTATTTAGGAGAATACCCTATAGTGGTTCGTAGACGGAAGGGAATTGACGGCCACCCGACAGATGTGTATAGAGTAGGGAGGGCGCAGCCCACTCAGGAACGAGCGGAGAAGATTAGGCGTTTCAACATTCTCTGGAACAGAATATTCAAGCGAAATATACAACCTGATGTTTTTAAGAAAAGGCAAAGGAGACCGAGGTACGACCGGGGCGAAGCGGAATGGTGGGAGCAGCTTAACCAACCCAACTCCGTGGATCCCGCTGAAGGAGGCGAATCAGATTCAGGAAATTAGGTCACAATCACAAGAAAGCCCCGTGGTGATATTTAAGCATAGCACCCGGTGTAGCATTAGTGCTATGGCGTTGAATCGTTTGGAGCGGGACTTCGATCAGGAACAGCTAGAGGGAGTTCCTGTCTATTTTCTAGATTTGATTTCGTTTCGAGAATTAAGTAACCGGGTAGCTGAAGAATTTAGTGTGATGCACCAGTCTCCACAAGTGTTGCTAATAAAAAATGGGCAGTGTGTTTATGATGATTCTCATATGGGGATCAGCTTTAATGATCTGGTGCGAGCGGTAGGGAAGTCCTGATGATAAGGAGTGTCCCAAAAAAGAAGGCCCTGCAAGTCTACACTTGCAGGGCCTTTGTGATTCCGCTGGGGCTCGAACCCAGGACCCACTCCTTAAAAGGGAGTTGCTCTACCAACTGAGCTACGGAATCTGCCTTTTATCTAAGGAAAATTTGAGACTTAGCTGCCCCTTTCCTTAATTGAGATGCAAAGGTACGGCTTCGATTGATAAAGAACAAGAATGCGCTGCATATTTCCCCTTACCACTTTTCTGTTTGTCCTTATTTCTTTTCCGGTTGTTTCACAAAGCACACAGGTTAAGTTAGCTATTGCAGATTCATTGTATAGCCAAGGGAGCTACTCGCAAGCGATGCAGGTGTATGAGGATATTTATTTCCAAGGTCAGGAATACACTCCCGCGATGCTATTGCGCATGGCCTTTTTGAGTGAACGTCGGCAGCAGTATCCTGAAACCCTCTTTTACCTCAATTCTTATTTCATCAAAACGGGAGACCGTGCGGTGTTTGAGAAGATCACCTCCCTTGCCTCTACCTACACGCTTGAGGGCTATGATTCTGGGGATTGGTCCTATTTCTTGTCTTTGGTCTATACCTACCTTCCTTGGATTACGGGTGGCTTATTGGTTGCCATTTCTATGCTGGTGTTTCTTATGGCCTTTCGGCGATGGAAGGCAAAGGAAAGGCCGAAGGTGCTGCCTTGGGTGACATTTGTGGTGTCTGCCTTGTATATGATGTTAATCAATACCCACTTTTTTCAAGCGGGCATTATTCAATCTGACTATACCTTATTAATGGAAGGGCCCAGTGCTGGATCTAATGTGCTAGAGGTATTGGATAAGGGTCACCAACTCACATTAATTGAAAAAGAAGATGTTTGGTGGAAGGTAGAATGGACTGGGGGAAGAGAGGGGTATGTAAAGGAGGGGCAGCTGCTGGAATTGGTAGAAAAAGAAAAACCGTAACGAGAATTACGGTTTTCCAATAGATGCTAGTAAGTTCTGAAGTTTTTGCATCAGGTTGATAATCTTATCCTTCTGTTGACTATTCTCGTCTTTCAGTTGCAAGCAGGCATTGATGAGTTCTTCAATGATCACGTTTTTTTGCAACGGTGTCTGCAGCAGGATAATGCCTTCGTAAATCGGCCAATCGAGATAGTGAGATAGAGTCGGTAGCTTTCTCAACGGCAGGAATAGGCCGAATTTTTTTTGTGAGATCTTCTTCTTCGGCAACTTCAGCCTCCATCATCATGGAGCCTTGGCCTTCAAAAAGAAAAACCGGATTAATCCGATAGGTATTGATGAGTTTGCGCAATACCTCTGAGGACAGGCCTACTTTTCCGCTCTCTATCATAGAGTAGGGGCCTTGCTTCAAGCCCAGACCTTCAGCGAAAACCGCTTGGGTTAATGCCAAGGATTTACGGATGCTTTTAAGTCTCTTTCCTTCGTCTCTCATGGATAGTAAAAACCCGCACTGTTATGAGAATAAATTTACTCAAATATGCGAGCAATATCTAGTGATGTAAGATATTGATATAAAAATATAAAATTCCAATATCCGGTGCAACACACACTTTGGAATATATAAAATATATATTTATAATTGTTCCGTGTTCCTATCACATCAAAGTATATATGAAAATTCTATAAGTATGGCAGAGCAAGAAAATTTAGTAGAAAACTCAGGGGATTCGGTTTTGCCCTCTGATTTGGAGATTCGTCACGGTGATTATCTGCGAATTGCCGAATTGACAAAGAAGGCAAATGGCAAGCCTTATACGTCTGATTACGTACGTAAAGTGCTCCGTGGCCATCGTCACAACAAAGAAATTGTGAAGATTGCAAAGCGGTACCTGAAACGTCAGCAGAAGATTACCCAAGAACTAATGGGATAAATCTTCAGTACAGTTAAACTAGCTATTTTATTCGATTGAGTCGAAATACTAAGGAACACCCCGTGTAAACAAATATTAAGGCGACATAAAATATGTCGCCTTTTTTATTTTGCTTTTATGGAAATACAAATCGGCCTTTTGGCACTTTGTATTATACACTGGGTAAATATGCAGATTATATATTTTATAGAGACTACTTAGTTGTGTTGGGATTTACTGACGTCTCCAGGTTGAAAAGGTCATTCAAGACGTCGATGAGTGTTTCTGCTTCTCCCCTTTTGCACGCTGCTTTCAATTGAAGAACGGGTAGCTTGATGATCTTCTGCATCATGCTTTTGGTTACCGTTTCTATAGCAGCCAACTCTCCGTCATTGTACTTTTTCAGATGGCGAGCCATTTCTTCTTGAACTCAGTCGTCAAGAAGAA
>JBCBHI010000644.1:0-3658 GCA_038525885.1 Bacteroidota bacterium | reverse complement strand
TTCGCCATGTGACAAGCGGTGTAGCCACATGGCGAATAATAAGTTTCAGCATTCTGGGTTAGTTCAGTAGTTTTATCGCATATGAGCTTTTACCAACCTCAGTTCCTTTGGGGCCTTTTGGCCTTGATAATCCCCATACTGGTTCATCTATTTTACTTTAGGAGAGTACGCAAAGTATACTTCAGCAATTTACAGTTCTTGCGGTTGGTCAAAGAGTCCAAAAAGCAACAGCTCAAGCTTAAGCATTACCTTATACTGGCTTCCCGCCTACTGGCCATTTTCTTTTTGGTCATGATTTTCGCTCAGCCATACCAGCCTACCGAGGAGGATGTGGCCCTGGGGGACGAGGTGTGGGTGTACCTGGATAATTCGCCCAGTATGAGTACCCTGGTACCAGAAGGCTTTGCGGGGTTTGACCAGGGAGTGGCCGCCGTCAATAATCTACTGGACCTCTACCCCAAGGGCACCCGGTACCGGCTGATGACCAATAGTTTTGAGGCAGGTAGCCAAGTACCGCGTAGCCAGGGCGAAGTGCGTGAGATGCTCACGGAGGTATCCGTTGGCTCCCGGATTCGCACCTTCCCAGAGGTGATCAACCGCCTGGAAGCCACCACTACGGACCCTGACTTAAGGCCAGATGTATATTTTATCTCTGATTTTCAGGCCTCCGTTTTTGAAGAAGAAGAGCCGCTAACCCTGGACTCCGCCTGGCAGGTATTCCTTCTTCCCATTACCTACGGGCAGGAGGATAACGTTCTCATTGATAGTTTGTACCTGGCCTCGCCCTATTTGCAGCCCAACGAAGCCAATACCCTGGAGGTAATCTTACGCAATGCCGGAGACTCCCCCCAGGAAGACCGCCTGGTGAAATTGTTCGTAAATGGCGTGCAGGTGGGCAACAGTAGTATCGATATTTCCGCACAGGGTACGGGTACTGTGTCATTCCCCGTCAATTTTCCGCTGCAAGCAGACAACCAATGCCGGATCAGCATTGAGGAATTTCCAGTGGTGTTCGACAATGATTTCTATTTCACCCTCACCTTGGCGGGCCGCATTCGCATAGTGGAGGTGAAACCGGACGACGATGTGACTCAGGTGGAAAAGGTATACGGGAATGCTTCGCTGTTTGACTTCACTAGTTTTCCGGTAAGCAATGTGAACTATAACACCCTGGAGGCGGCCGATTTGGTAATCGTCTCTGGCCTCAACGGGTGGGATGCCGCTTTGCAAGGTACCCTAACCCGGTACCAACAGCAGGGGGGTACCTTGGCTATTTTCCCGGGTGATACCCCGGACGCAGGGGTGTATGCCAGTACGGCAGGGCTTTCCGTGATTCCGGCTCCGCAAGGGCCTGCGGTAGCTCTTTCGGGTCCCGATCCTAATGCCGCCTTCTTCCAGAATATCTTTACCGAGCCCGAGGCACAGGTAGATATGCCCCATGCAATCCCCACCCTTACCTGGCGGCCCAGGACTTTGCCCCTGCTCAGTTTGCGAACGGGAGCTCCTTTTCTGAGTGCCATCCAAGGGGCAGGTACCACCTATTTGTTTGCCTCGCCTCTGTCCCGAGACTTTGGCTCCTTTACCCAGCACGCCATTTTCGTGCCCGTGATGTACCGCATGGCGGTGCTCAGCAAGCGGGTAGAGCGGCCACTGTTTTACCGGCTCGACCGCACCACCTTCTCCTTTCCGGTGGATAGTGTCTCGGCCGAGGCCCTCTATAAGTTGCGCCGGAGTGAGGAAGAACTTATCCCAGGTCAGCGGGTTTCCCCAGGGCAGTTGGTCATGGAGGTGCCCTCCAATTTGCTAAGCCCGGGGTACTACTCAGTGCTCAAGCCGGAAGGCGATACCCTGGCCACTTTGGCTTTCAATCTGGATGTGCGCGAGTCACGACTGCTGGCCGTGGAGACCGAAAAACTGCAAGGGCAGTTTACCGGAGCCCCGGTAGAAGTGCTGGTTTGGGAAGGAACGGAAGAATTTCAGCAGCAATTACAGGCCTTGCAGGAGGGTAATTCCTATTGGCGGCTGGCATTATGGCTTACGTTACTATTTTTGGGGGCGGAAATTGCACTGATCCGCTTCCTGTAGCATGAATCTACGTATCGACAATGCCACCATCGTGGCTCCAGGCTCTGCCTGGCACGGTAAATCTCCCTCTGTCACCCTGAGCAACGGGCACATTACCTCGTTGGGTTCTGTCCAAGAACCCGCCGATGTAGTGTGGGATGCCTCTGGCTTGCGGCTTTCAGCAGGTTGGTGTGACTTGCGGGCGCAGTTCGGCGACCCCGGCCTGGAACATAAAGAAGACCTGGAAAGTGGTTGCGCTGCCGCGGCGGCGGGCGGCTTTACTGAGGTATGCCTTTTGCCCAATACCACCCCGGTTATCCAAACCAAAAACGATATCCAGTACCTGATAGCCGGCAATGCCCGGCGGGTCACTCAGGTTCGCCCCTTGGCGGCGGTGACCAAAGGTGCCAAAGGAGAGGACTTTACCGATATGCTGGACCTGCATGCGGCGGGTGCCGCGGCGTTTTCGGACGGTGTAGCCCCAATTTGGCATACGGACATTCTGCTGAAGACCTTGCTCTATCTGCAGAAGATAGATGCCTTGCTCATCAATAGGCCCGAAGACCGGATGCTCACTCATTTTGCCTCCATGCATGAGGGCATTACCAGCACCCGATTGGGTACTCCGGGCATGCCCAGGCTGGCAGAGACCCTCATTGTGCAGCGAGATTTACAAATCCTGCGGTACACAGGCGGGCGGTTGCATTTTGCCAATATTTCTACCCCAGAAAGTCTGGCTCTCATCCGTGAGGCCAAGGCGGAAGGCTTGCAGATTAGCTGCGATGTGGCGGCATATCAGCTGCTTTGGCTGGATGAAGTGCTGGAAGAGAACGCCTTTGATACGCAATTCAAGGTGAACCCTCCTTTGCGGGAAGCCCCGGACCGGGAAGCACTGCTCCAAGGGCTGAGGGATGGGACCATTGATGCCTTGGTGACTAGCCATACTCCCCAAGATGAAGAATCCAAAAAGCTGGAATTTGATTTGGCTGACTTTGGTATGACGGGGCTGGAGATGTTTCTACCCATGATGCTTAGGTTGAAAGAGGACTTGCCGGAAGACGTTTGGATCAACAAGATCACCCAAGCCCCCAGGGCCCTGCTAGGGCAGTCCTCGGAGGTTTTTGTGAAGGATGCAATCGCAAACTTCACCCTGTACGATCCTGAAGCTGAATGGAAGTATGACGGATCTACCTGTAAGTCCAAAGGACAAAACCACCCATGGTTTGGTACAGAAGTAAAAGGCAAGGTGAAGGGAGTAGTATACGGTGCTCAAACTTGGTCAGAAGACTTGTAGAATATGCAGAAGAATAAAGGTTTGTGGCAAGGAGGCTTGATATATGGAAGCCTCAACGCAGGGTTCTTCATGATTACCTTTATGGCCCTGTGGTTATTGGGCAGGAGTCCACTGTCTGAGACCAATAACTTGGATTTTTTGCTGGCACCCGCCGTCGGTTTCATCATGCTGAGGGTTTTCAAAGAGCAATGGAATGGCGGCATGCTGCATTTCTGGCAAGGAATGACGCTAGCCTTCATTTATGCCGTGGTCATGGCCTTGCTTGGCGGCTTTTTCGTGTTTGCCTTTGCCAAGTGGATC
>JBCBHI010000643.1:0-3662 GCA_038525885.1 Bacteroidota bacterium | reverse complement strand
CCAAAAGTGCCCTTCAGGTACGTCACAAATCGTTCGTCGGGGCTTAGCTGTAGACCAAAAGCCGAACCACTGCCCAAGTAGATGTGAAGCGGACGTTCTGGAGCGTTTTTCTCCCTACGGGCTCTGCGTGACTCCTGGGCCTCCTTAGTATCCGATATGTAATCAATCAGCCTTTCATTTTCCCGAGCTACAAACGATTCACTTCCTCCATTGCGGTTTCGTTCCTTGCCATCCCGGAGGTCCGTTAGTTGTTCCAGATATCCATCTGCCAACCGCAGCTTGAAAAGGTTGTTGTCCGACTCATAAATCACGGACTGCTCGTCTTTCGAAAAATTGGGATTGGATTCGCTACTCAGAGTATTAGTAAGCTGCTTGGTAGTGCTTTCTGAAATACTATGCAAAAAAAGGTCCCCCTGTTTTGCATAGAGCCATAGGGTACGGGCTTGGTTGTAGTTACCATTTCCGCTAGGTAGCAGGTTGGCGGTCTCTTCATCCAGTTTTTCAGGTGCGGCCCCTGACGTGGGTGAATAAACGTAGGTTGAGGCAAAGTCCTCGTCCTCAGGGTTCCATGAAAAAAGTATCGTGGTGCCGTCCAACGACCATCGTACATCGCTTGGTTGGCTTCCCATCCAAGCAGGATCACGCATGATTTTTTCAATGGTAAGTTCTTCCAGCGATTGTGCTGTAAGTGTTGCCAAGGGCAACAGCAGTAGTGTGCCTAATAAGGTACGCTGCATAAGAAAGTGGTTTTCTATTCTGAAGCTTTCAAAATGCGAAAATTTGGCCACATGGAAAGAATATATCGGGGGAACGGTCCTGCTGCTGATCATTGACTATGGAAGACAAGGGTATTGAAAGCTATCTTTCAGCAGATGCAGGCAACCTTTGGTTATGAATCTGATCCTTACTAAGATTTGGATGAACTATGAATATGAAATTTGCACTTGGGTTGGCTATAGCCTTCAATACCTTTTTGGGGTGTGCCTCTATAAATTCAGAAGGCAGTGGGAAAAGTAGAATTTCTTCTGACCCAATTACTGAACATCTCGATTTTGAATTGGAGCGAAACTTGATTGTAGTTCCGGTGAAAATTGATGGGGAGGTCTATCGGTTTATTTGGGATACTGGAGCAGCCACGGCCATTTCCACCCGGCTACAGAATAAAATGGGGTACCGCACCCTACGAAGAACTACCATTTCAGATTCGCAGAATAACCGGGCCAAAACTCGATTTGTACGGGTGAAAGAATTCCAATTGGGCACTGTCAATTTTTATAAGCAATCAGCACTGGTTATTGATTTTCAAAAGCATCCCATACTAGCTTGTATGGATTTGGATGGCATCATTGGTCGCAATACGCATCGGCTAGCCAACTGGACCATTGACTACCAAGCCGAAGTGATGACCATTACCAACCAACCGGTAGCTAAGCCTGAAGGTGGATTTGAGACCCCCTTCTCCTATGATGACGATTATGACATTAAACTCAACATGCGGGTGGGTTCTGCCCGGGTGACCAATATTAAATTTGACACCGGATTTGTAGGCGGTGTTTCACTGCCCAATCGCCTGTTTCGAGATTGGAAGGGGCTCGTTTCGCCAGATACAGTGTATAGGCAAATTGGCTACCAGCAGAGTGGCCTCATGGGAGTAGTAGAATCAGAAGATACCTATTTTGCTTATGCTGACTCCCTTAAGCTGGGGTCCTTTATTGGGTATGATGTGGAAGTGGAAAATGGGAGTTCTGGTTTGGTGGGAAACCAAGTGTGGTCTCAATTCATCCTCACCCTGGACTGGCAAAACAAGAAACTGTACGGGCTACCGGCAGAAGAATATACTCATTCCTTTACCACTTGGGGTTTCGCCGTCAGTTGGGACCCTATAACCGAGCAGGCCTTCGTGATTTCAGTGTTGGAAGGTAGCCAGGCTGAAAAGGAAGGGTTAAAACCACTGATGGTGGTAGAACGTGTGGGTGAGGTGGATTTTACAGCCGGAGCCACGTATTGTGATTACTTGGGGATTAACCGATGGGGACCACAAGGGGTGGATTCCCTGGATTTGGTAGTGGAAGTAGGAGAGGGGCAGCCACGGACCCTAACTATTGAAAAGGCATGCTTGAGAAATGGAGTGGAGTAAGGCTAGCACATGAAGTGGTAATCTTCTCCAGGAGTGAAACCGTTTACGTCTAAATACTGCTGGATTTGTTCTTTCCCTAGTCGGTTGGAAACATAGATTAGCAAGTGGCGCGGTTCTGGGATATTATGGATTTGTGAGAAGTGAATGACAGGTTTGCCCTGGAACTGCTTGCGCTGGGTCACATCGATATAGGCCGAAGGACTCCATCCATGTTCGGTTAGAAAAGCAGATTTTCGCCTTACCTCTTTACCGACGCCCCAAATCCAAACTTGGGTGTCCTTCATCAGATTTTCCTGGGCCCAGAGCGCCCAATATCTTGCTTTGGTATTTTGGAAGGCATCCTCTCGGTACATCCTCAAATTTCTGGTGGCCCGTGTGGGTAGGTCATACCAGTCCAGCAATACCACCGGGAGTTTTTCCATCCGGTAGCCGGCCTGCAAGCAGCGCAGCCAAAACTCATAGTCCTCCGGGAAGTCACCCTGCTGGTAAGTCCCAATCGCCTCAAATATTTCCCTTCTCAGCACTGCAGAGGGGTTGGCCAAAGGCTGATCTATAAACCGCTGTTGCCAATGCTCCTCGTGTGTAAGTAGGGAGTTCAACCAAGCCACGTGCTGGGCATACCCTTGTTGAGTATCAGCATTACCCAGATGCCTGACTTGTGATGAAACTATGCCTGTATCTGGGTTTGCATCCAGATGAGCCGCTTGTTTCTCTAACCGATCTGGGTAACAAACATCGTCCGCATCCATGCGGGCTAGGTACTCACCCGTGCATAATTCCAAGCCAGCATTGAGTGCAGATACTAAACCCTCAGCAGGGCGGTGTACTACCCGGAAGCGTGCGTCCTTAGCTTGGTAGCCACTTAGGATATGGGGTGTATCATCCGTAGACCCATCATTTACCAGCACCGCTTCCCAGTCCGTATAGGTCTGGTGCAGTATGCTGTCCAGCGCACGGCCAAGGGTTGGGGCACCGTTGCGTACACTGAGTAGCACCGATACCCGGGGCATTACGGTTTCTTTTTTGATATCAAAAAGCTCAAAAACTCTCTGAACCCTTCGTGGCTTGAAAAAGTCTCCTTAAGAGTTTGAGCATAAAACTTCCCCGTCATTTTGGGCTTTTCTGGTTGGGTTTCCTTTGAGACGGTTGGCGCTTTCTCAGGGGTGGGAGAGCCCTCTTCTTGTGCAGGAGCAGAAGGAGGGAGTGGACTCAGAGCATCGGCCTTTTTGAAATGGTGCTCGGCTTTCTTTTGGTAGCCTAGCTGCTCTTGCAACATGCCCAAGTTGTTGTGTGCTACGGCATCCTCCGGGTCTAGTTCCAGGGCATGTTCGTAGTCCAGCATCGCCCCTTGCATGTCCCCAGCCTTGGCTTTTACAAAGGCCCGGCTGGCATACCGGAAGGGATTGTCAGGCTCCATTTCTACCCCACGATCAAAGTCCACGAGAGCCTGCTCATATTGGCCTAGCAAGTGATGGGCTACACCCCGGTCACTGTAGTAGTTGGCACTTGCCGGTAAGCGTTTTAT
>JBCBHI010000642.1:0-3671 GCA_038525885.1 Bacteroidota bacterium | reverse complement strand
TTGGCCCATGGCCTCGGCGGTACCGTGATAGAGTTGCTTGGCCATCTCCTCGGATATGACCACCGAATAGGGGTCTATCAGGGCTTTTTCGGGGTTGCCCTGCAATAGTTCGTATGCAAAGAAATCCAGATAGTTAGGACTGGCCAAAGCTCCCTCTACCTCCACGTAGGTGGCTGCGTCAGCAGAAACTATGCCTTGGGGCAAGTGATGGGAGTTATTTACCGTAGTGGCCTCTTCTACCTGGGGAAAATCCTCCAGCAGAGCCTTGGCGAGTCTACCTGAGGTATAGTCCCAGGTGTCTATTCTCTGAGCGAACTCAAAGTTTTGCATCACCTGATACAGGCGGTCGTCCTCCGGGTGGTAATTTCCCACTTGCTGTTCATCGCGTACCCACAAGAAGATGAATAGTGCGCAGGCAAGGCCCGAAGAGAGCCCCAACAGATTGATAAGGAAGGTACTCTTGTAGCGCCTGAAGTTGCGCAACGAGAGCAGGAAGTTGTGACGAATCATGGCGGTGTAGTCTAAAAATTTGAGTATTTGAAACTTCCGCATCAAGGAGGGACGACACAGACGCAGTACTTCCCAAACAAAAGCCCAATTGGCCCGGCGAGGGCCCTTCTCCTGCACCTTTTCCCCATACAGCTCCAGCAAGTCACCTTCGATGTAGGGGTACAGGTCCGGATCGCAAAACCAGCGCAGAAACCGGTGCGGCATTTTGGGTGGGCGAGTAGGAGTAGCCATGTAGAATGAATTTATGAAATATGGCGCAATGCCCCTGAGCGGTATGCCAAACCGGGAGCTATTTCCATCCTTTCTACTACTCCTAATACATACTGTATCATAGTTATTTCCTATTTGCAGTATTGTAAAGGAAGGGAATAATTAGGTTAATTCCTATTTGCAGTATTGAATGCTCGCGAGATTCCCGTTGTTCTGATGGGTCTTAGACCTCTTTCTGGGTAGAGTCGGCCACTTCCAGGGTTTGGACTTTGGTGGCGTTGGATTTGGGCCGAATGGCATAGCCCAGACGCTGGCTGATGACCTCAATAAAAGAGGCGCCCAGGAATAGAATTTGGGAAGTATAGTACACCCAGAGCATCAAAAGGGCCAATACGCTGGCCGAGCCAAAGGTAGTGTTAAGGTGTTTTTGACCTAGATAGTACCCGATCCCCAGCTTACCAAAGGTGAATAACAAGGCGGTGATAATACCTCCTAGTATCAAGGCCTTGGAACGGATTTTGGCATCGCCAAGGAACTTGAACATCAGGGCAAAAATGAGACTGAATACTATCAGGGAAATGCCGTGTTCCAGAAGATGCCAGTGGGAGAGGGCCTCGCTCAGGTTCTCTGAATAGCGTTTCAGTAGGCTGTGGATGAGGGTGCTAAGGATAAGTAAGAAGAAGAGCCCGATGAGCAGCCCCAGAGAGGCTAAATGCTGAGTGAGATACCTCAGCATCCCCTTTCCGGGTTTGCGTTTGATGTTCCAAATGCTGTTGAAAGCATTATGAATTTGTACAAACATGCCGGAGGCCCCTAAGGCTAGTGTTACAAACCCAAGCAGGCTGGAAAGTACACTATTGTGGTGAGCAGTCGGTTAGTGGTGAGGTTTTCGCACAACTGAAGGACTATTTGGGCCCTGAAGCAGCCACGGAAATTCAAGGCTTTATTCAGAACCAACACACTCACCACAGAAGATGCCTAATACGGAGGAGATAATGACGATGATGGGCAGGATGGAAAAAACGGCATAATAGGCCAGAGCGGCACCTTTTTGAAAGGTATTGCTACTCAGGAAATGACGGAATACGTCTTTAAAAAATGTGACTATTGTTGATACCATTGGGGCTGCTAAAATAGGGATTGGTGGGTATAGTTGGTGCCTTAAATGAATTACACGCCGTGTTTACGGCGCTGAAATGGCAATCGGAATCACCATCTGAAATTCAATTGGATGGAGGAAACGGGTCCGACCGCTATCTGCGTTGTGAAGAAAGCGGTCGGACCCGTGCGAGCCTTATACTGCCTAATCTTGCTGGAGTGCTGTTACACTCTTTCTTAAGAGAAAAACAAAGTAAGGACGTGCCAGCCATCGGCGTAGGTGTAATCAATCACCCAACCCTGACGATCTACAATTTGCTTCACAATGGCTAACCCCAGGCCCAGGGAGGAACTACTTTGAGCATCCTTTTTAAAGCGCCCGAATAGCTGTTGCGGATCTTCCACAGAGGGGGCTTCGCCAGTATTTCGTACGGTAAGTGCTCCAGCAGCCAGGTGTACTTCAATTTGGCCCGACTGTACATTGTGCCGGATGGCATTTTGCAGCAAGTTGGTCAGGAGGACTTCCACCAATACCGGATCCAGGGATACCTGCACTCCGGGAGCGATGGTATGGCTCAGCTTTAAGTCTTTCAGCTCTATGAGCTCCTCCAGGTCGAAAAGCTTATCGGTTAACCGAGTGGAGAGGTCCACTGGCTGGATGTCCGAAAACTCCTCGTTGCCTATTTTGGTCAGCAGGGCTAGCGAGGACCCTAGCTTGCTGAGGGTTTGTACGGACTGCTGGGCCGACTGGATCAGCTGTAGGTCTTCGTCTTTGAGATTTGGGGAGTTGAGGAGCAGTTCTAGCTTACCCCGGGCCACGGCCAGTGGTGTTTGCATTTCGTGCGAAGCATTGTCCGAAAACTCCTTGAGCCGCTGGTAATCCTGCCGGCTTTTCTCCGTCATCCGGCCCAGGAAATCGTTGAGCCTGCGGAATTCCCTGGTGCCCGTGGGAGGTAGCGAAAGGGGTGTATTAGCACCTAATTTGAAACCCCGTATGTTTTCCAGTAGGCGGTTGAAGGGCCGGAATAACCAGGCAGATAGTAAGAGGGTAACCACCAATACGCCCCCAAACAGAATCAGGTAGGTTTTTAGTAGCGACTCGCGTACCCCGTCCGCTATATCGTCGGGTTCCACCATCAGGTCGTACATAGAAAAGGCGTAGTAGAGGCTGTCTACTCGCCGGGTCGCGTTTAGCAAAGTATAGGTCTCTGGCCTTTTTAGCCAGGGATGAATGAGGACGGTATCAGCAAAGCTGTAGGCTTCCTGTACCGAGTCCGTGCCCAGGAGCGTAATGTCCACCCGGTCATTTTCCAGATTGGAGGCGGGTACCCCGGCTTCCAAGGAGGTGATCAATTGCTCCAACTGCTCGCGTAGGTGGCGGCCTTGTTCTTCATCTACCGTACGCTGAATGACCGTGAAGGTAACCCAACCACCGATGAGGAATACCACCAGCGTGATACCTAAATATATGAGCAATATCTTGGTGACAAGCCGCATTAGCTGGGGGTAGTGAACTTGTACCCTGTCCCGTATAGGGTAGTGATGTAGTCTGGCCCGCCCACCTGGGTGATCTTTTTCCGTAGGTTTTTGATGTGCTGGTACACAAAATCAAAGGAATCCTGCGTATCCATATAGTCACCCCACAAGTGTTCGGCAATGGTCTGCTTGGTGAGTACCCGCCCTTGGTTGGCTAGCAGATATAGGAGTAGTTCGTACTCTTTCTTGGTGAGGTCCAGTTGCTGGTCCTTTACCGTAGCTTCCCGGGTATCTGTATCCACGGACAGGAGGTCGAAAGTTAGCACGTGGTTACCGGCAAGGTGCTTACGTCGGTAGATTGCCTTTAGTCTGGCATT
>JBCBHI010000641.1:0-3672 GCA_038525885.1 Bacteroidota bacterium | reverse complement strand
GCCTGGATGTTAAGGAGATTTTTGGCTATAACGAGTCCGAGATCCGTACCTTCTTCCAATCCTTTGGGGAGCTGCATAAGGTGCTGGTACAGTTTACCAAGCCTCTCATTTGCGCCATCAACGGCCATTCTCCTGCTGGCGGTACCGTGCTTGCCGTGGCGGCGGATTACCGCATTATGGCCGATGGGGAGAAGTTTATGATCGGCCTGAACGAAATGGCCGTCAATATCCAGATCACCCAAACTCTGGTGTATGCCTACGGTTTTTGGCTGGGCACCTCTACTGCCAACGAATTCCTGCTCGATGGTAAACTAGTGAACCCAACATCGGCCTTGGCCTGTGGCTTGGTCAATCAAATTGCCCCGCAAGAGGAAGTACTTGCCAAGGCAGAGAAGCAGATGAAGCGATATCTGGCCGCAGACCCGGATATATTTGCCAATACCAAGCGTAAAATCAGGAAGACCTGGCTGGCACAGTTAGCAGAAGGGGAGGAGGAAGAGCTAGAAGAGATTATCCGCCTGTGGTGGAAACCCTCCGTACGGGCCCGAATGCAGGCCTTGGTAGAGAGTTTGGGAGGGAAATAAACGTACTTCTCTCTCTTATTCTAAAGTGAACCCAATGCCTTTTTTGTCCTAATGAGTGCCGCTACCCCCCGACCTACCTGGATATGGAGGATACTCTTGGGCATCTTCATGTTCATTCTGAAAAGAAGGTATCGCCTCCAGATTCGGCAGAAGGAGCTGCTGGAAAAAACCGGGGCCAAATTGGTACTGCTGGAACATCCTTCTCATATAGACCCCATCATCATGGGGGTTATGGCTGCCCAGGTAACGGATACGGTTCCGGTAATCTCCGAGCAATTTATGCGGTTGCCTGTATTCGGACATATTCTGCGTTCCTGGAATGCCGTGGCGGTTAGTGACTTGAAACTCGGCAAGCGAGATCCACAGGTCTTAACCAAGATCACTTCTCAGATGACCAAGGCACTTGACGAGGGGCGTACCATTCTTCTGGCCCCCTCGGGCCAAATTGCTCATGGCCCAACTGAACGGATCAAAAACAAGCAAAGCGCCTATGCACTGGTTTCGCAGCTACCCAATCAGGTTCGGGTACTTGGTGTGCGTATAGATGGCCTTTGGGGTAGTATATGGTCTTATGCATGGCAAGATAAACGGCCCCATTTTCTGTATACCTTCCTCAAGGCTATGGGCTACTTCTTTGCCAATTTGGTCTTTTTCATCCCCAAGCGGGAGTTACATATAGAATTCGTGGACATTACCGAAGAAGCCTTGGAATGGGCCACCACCGACCGATGGACTTTTAATCAACACCTGGAAAAATTCTACAACACCCATGGCCCGGATGAATTGAAATACGTCAAACACTTTTTCTTTCTACCTGGCCAGAAAAAGTAGCCCTTTACTGTAGTCGAACATCCTCGGAAACTGCAGTGAGGAGGGAGAGATTAATTCCTAACACAGCCATGAAATCACCTTCCCTCATCGACCAGATGATTGAATGAGAGGGAGGAAACATTCCCATACACCGAGTTCTGCCTTTTCATCCCAAAAAAAATCTTCAGAAAAGAAGTCCCATGGGTTCCCATGGGTCGATTCCCGGCCGTTAGGGCACATTCTTACCGCCATATTGTTCTTCCCAAGAATTGGGGCAACAGGAGTTTTATCATTTCAAAACAAACCAACAGTATGATGAAAAAAGTAGCTTCTAGTCTATTAGCATCGACAATCTTGACCATCAGTCTCATGAGTTTTTCAGCTAGCAACTCATTCAATGAAAGCACACCAGGTATTGAAGTCTTGTTAGGAAATCCGCCTAGCCCTATAGGGCAGGTTCGTATCAGCACAGACGGGCAGTCTTATTTGGGTTTTGCCTTATCTAGTCGTCACCAGGCCGATGGTTACGAATGGGTGGTAACCAACGCCAACATCCTGAGTGGAAGCGGCACCAACGCCGTCAGTTTGGTTCCAGCTTGCCAAAGCACCATCACTGCTACGGTGCGGGCGTATAACTTAAATCCTGATGGGACCCGTTGTTATACCCCACCGGTGACCTCTTCCTATTTTTGGACAGGAGATTGCCTGTTCAACGGCATGAACTAATACACCAGCCGTTGCCGCCTCGCAATTTGTGGGGCGGTAATTCCACAGATGAGTGAACCCATAACAATATTCTACCAGGTAGCATCTGAATTTTTCTCCTAAAAATGGGTCCCATCGGGCCCAATGGGACGACTCCAGGCATTTTAAGTGCATTATTGCCTTCAGATAACCTAGGGGAAGCAGGCCGAACAAGAGCCAACTCCCAGGATAGACAAAGATTCAAATCCCGATACACAACCAGAATCCTTAAATGAAACACCGAACCTTAATAGTGAGATGAAAACCAAATTCTCAGCCGCTAATAAGGCAATTTAATTAGACGCAGATGTAAGCTAATTCGAGACCAGTAATACAACTAAGCAACCGCCTCAACTATTTGAGGCGGTACTTGCTTCCCTGACACTCTAGCATGATCACCTATTACTAACTAAAATCAGTAATCCCTAACCTGCTAATCTGAATACGAAGGGGAGACCAGAAGCCGGATAATAGCAACCATAACTAACCACATCGGCTTTTGGCTCTCTAATTATCTTATACCTGAGATTTGAATAAACCCCGGCTGCCATCTTCAATGCTTTTTCCAGCGGAGCTGTTGGGTCTTAGTGTTGCTCCAAATATTGCTTGGGGGTCATGCCCGTATGCTCCTTGAACACCCGGTAAAAACTGGCCTCGGAATTAAAACCGCACTCCCTAGCTAGGCCAGCCAGAGAGAGGTTACCCAAGCCTTCGGTACGCAGACGAGTCTGCACCTCGCGCACCCGCACCTCATTCAGGAAGCTCCTGAAATTCTTTCCATACTGTGCCTGAATAGTTCTTGTAAGATCCGCTTCCGATACCCCTAGGATATCAGCCAGTGCCCGTAAGGTCAATTTGGGGTTGAGGTATACCTTATCCTTTTCTACTGCCTCAGCCAGAGTATCCGCTATCCTATCATCCAAGGGTTCGGTAGGCGGTTTTGAGGGGCTAAAACCGAATCCTCCCTTATGCACTTCAGAGTTTTTGTAGCCAACAATCCCCAAGTAATAAACCATAGCTGCTACCAGCACATGGCCTATCTGCCAGCGCCATTCGTACTGGTATCCCACCCAGTAGTTCAGGATTAAATTGACCAGGGAGTAGAGCCCCATGAAGAGAAAGGCAGGCATCAAATACTTTACAAACCGGAGTTCTGCGGCTCTGAATTCAGAGGTAGGCTTGGCTTTTGTTACCCACTGATAGGCCAAATACAAGTAGATCACCATCCCAAGCAGCATACCGTATTCATCCAGGTTTTTCACCTCATCGAAGTAGAGGGCATCCGAGATGCTACGTTTTTCTACTACATCATGAGTTTGTAGAACGGTCACGTATACTACCACCGAATAGGCCTGAGAGATGAAAAAAGGGAGGAAATGCAACCAGGCCTTGGCCGGTCGTTGGTTTTGCACTAAGGAACGCAAGTACAGGTAGAAGAGGGGCCCGAGCGCTAACTCCACGGAGTTAGGAAAGTATCCTATACCATGGATATTCCAGAGATGAAAACCCTTCTGCACTCTTTTCATCTCTGGAA
>JBCBHI010000640.1:0-3673 GCA_038525885.1 Bacteroidota bacterium | reverse complement strand
AGCACAGGAGAAGGCCACCAGATCCATGTACCTCCTTTTCCTGTGCTGGGTGCCTCTAATCCTTCAAAGAAAGGCACATCATTGGGATCATAAGTGAAAGGCCGCTCACAGGACTGAATGCCTACGCCTAAGGCAGCTAGAGTAATGAGTAAGCTAAAGTATTTCATGAGAGTAAGGAGGGATTTGGATGCGTCTATTGTAGTAATGTACGGTCAGCCACGTGGCCGGTTTCGGGTGCTCCGGCAACAATCCATTGCCTTAGGAACTCAATTTGATTGGCCGAAATGGTGAGCCCTCCGGCAGGCATGGGAGAGCCAAATTTGAAATCGCTACTATCAAAAGTCACTTTCTGGTAAAGGAAACTGCTGTCTGGGTCTCCAGGCTTTATCAAATGGAGCCCAGCATCCAAAGCTTCACCATTGTGGACATGATCGGTGATCATATTTCTGTAGGTGTTTTGGCCGCTCAGTGGGGGATGGGTAGAGAATCCGTCGTGACAACCGCTAACATTACAGGAAGTGGATAGGATTTCGGTATAAATGAGACCAAAACTACCCTCAGGTGGAGTAAATTCTGGTTGAGGGGGTTCTACGGTACAGCTTATTAGAAAACTGAGGCCAGCACATAGTAGTATTTGCCTTCTGAGCATTGAAGGTTGTATTCGCATGGTTACGAAATACAACCAGAATCCTATTGCCGAACCATCCTTGGGGAGATGTCCGGGTATTTTGATGTGTTTTTTCACGGGAATAGTGTTCTTTGTTTTGCGATCCTTATTTACAAGGACCGACTATATCTGGTACATCTATGATGCCAATTACCCTACCTATGTTGCCCAGGGAACTAATATTTTTTCATGAAACAATTAGCCTCGGAAATCTTTAAATCTAGATGCCATTTCTATTCGGGTGTTACCCTTGTAAAGGCATATACATGGTGGTAGCATCCTGAGGGCATAATTCTGAAAATTCCTGAGACTTTTTAATATCAGCGGGTACATGTTCCCGAGATATTTCTAGGAATCCTCTATGCTGAAAATATTTCTTTGCGGTAGTGGTGAGTAGATAGATGGTTTCTAATTGGAGAATCTGACAGTGTTTAAGTAGCTCCTTAATCAAATCTTCCGCCCAGCTTTGGTTACGATGGTTGACATCTACGGTGAGTGAACGTAACAGACCAGAGTTTCCATATACCTGAAGACCGATGACGGCTATTACTCGCTCTTCTAATATTACCCCCCAAAAGGTAATTTCAATCTCATCAATGTCGTCATTGGGGAGGCCTGATGCTGCTAAAAGTCGATAGATATCGGGATAATAATCCGCAGACAAAGGGGTTAGAACCGGGACCTTAGACATACAGTGGTTTTAGTTTGCAGGAGTATATACGGGAAAAATCCAAAGACCGTTAGTTCATCCCTTGCTATTTAGGTAAAGGAATATAAGTGTCATCACCTTGTATTTTGGGAAACTTTCGTGATTCCCAATCCTGCTTGGCTTGTTCTAGTCGTTCTTTTCTAGACGATACAAAGTTCCAATACAGGTAACGTGGCTCGGGCAAAGGGGCGCCACCAAACAAAAGCAATTGAGTGTCCTTGGCTAACTTTAGTTGGCATTTATCCTCTGTTTTGGAGATAAGCATCTGACCTGCCTCAATGGTATCTTCACCATCTATAACCGATCCCTTTACTACTACAATAGCGATTTCTCCCTGCAGTTGACCTTTGATGTCTAAATTGCCCGCTTGGCGAGCGCGGACATCTACCATAAATAGGGGAGAATACACTTGCAAGGGGGAGGTGCGGCCAAAGCCTGCTCCTGCTACCAGAATAATGTCCAGATGGTTCTCTTGCCAGCGGGGGAGGCTACTACCGGGAAGGTATTGGAAAGTGGGTTCCATTTCTTCTCGGTCCACCGGCAAAGCTACCCAGATTTGGTAACCGTGAGAGGGAATTGTGCGGCCATCACGCAGGCTAGCCGGGGTACGTTCCGTATGAGTGATTCCTTTGCCAGCGGTCATAAAGCCAATATCGCCAGGGCCTATAATTTGGTGATGCCCTGCACTATCACGGTGTTCTACAGATCCTTCATATAGATAGGTGAGCGTACTAAGTCCTATGTGGGGATGCTGGTCCACATCAGAATAACGCCCTGGGCCTACACTTCCTGGTCCCATATGATCAATGAAGGTGAAGGGGCCCACTTGTCTTTTTTTGCGAAAAGGAAGCAGACGGCCCACCAAAAAATTGGCAACCTCGCGGCTACGTTCCTCTACCAGCATTTTGTTGTTTGCCATACCAGAGATTTGTCTAGAAGGTAGGAAATCCTATTGGATGACAGCAAGGTAAAGGAATGCGGATAAATTAATCCCTATCTTACCGAGCATATCATTACGAAAAACCACTATGAATATCCCAAATTCTCGATTGCACGTGGTAGACGCGCTGCGCGGATTTGCCTTGGTCTCCATCATGCTGTTGCATAACATCGAGCATTTTGATTACATCTTCCAATATCCTCCGCAAAATGTAGAACCATGGAGAGCGAAGTTGGATTCGGGGATTTGGGAAACTCTTTTCTTTCTGTTTAGCGGGAAGTCCTATGCCATGTTTGCCCTGCTTTTCGGGCTCACCTTTTTTATCCAATCTAACAACGAGGAAAAGCGTGGACGTAATTTTATGCCTCGGTTTGCCTGGCGGATGGTGTTGCTATTCTTCTTTGGAGTGTTCAACTCCGCTTTTTTTCAGGGCGATGTGCTCATGATCTATGCTGCCCTGGGCCTCTTGTTGATTCCCCTGGGGAAGCTCAATGCCAAGGCACAAATAGCGGTGGCCTCAGTTCTGATATTACAACCCTACTTCTGGTTGCAGGTATGGCAGGGAATGCAAAACCCTGGTGTAGATCTTCCTAACCCCACTTCCTGGACGTATTTCGGGAAGATGGTAGAGTACATTCCGAAGGAATCGCTTTTGGATACCCTTTGGGGTAATCTGACTAATGGACGGGTAGCAGTCTTTCGTTGGAACTGGGAAAATGGAAGGTATTTTCTGATCCTTGGGTTATTTCTCCTAGGGAACGTGCTCGGTAAGGCTGGGGTGTTCCAACAAGGGGAATCGAGCCGGGTGTTTTGGATTCGCGCATTGGTAGTTTGCCTCTTGGTGTTTATGCCTACTTATTGGGTTACTGAAAATATGGAGGCATTGGTAGAAAGCGAGGCCATTCGCAGACCACTCAATGTGATACTGTCTTCCTGGCGAAACACCGCCTTTATGGTGGTATGGGTAGGGGTAATTTATTTGTTGTTCAGTACTCCTGCGGGTGAGAAATTCTTTAAGTTCTTCATCCCTTTTGGGAAGATGAGCCTTTCCAACTACATCATTCAATCTCTGCTAGGTTCTTCGCTCTACTATGGGTTCGGATTAGGCTTGTACCAATACACTAGCCCTACCTATAGCTTACTCATTGGCTTTGGTCTTACCTTCCTTATGTGGGTGTTTTGCAAACAATGGGCTAACACCCATCGGCATGGCCCCTTCGAAACCATTTGGCACAAACTTACCTGGATGGGCACGGATAGGTGAGTGGGGGTTAAAGCTGCTGATTAAATTCGAGGGCCCTGTCTACCCAGAAGTCAAGGTCCTCTTCAGCATCGACCCTGAAGGGTTCGATGCTGA
>JBCBHI010000639.1:0-3676 GCA_038525885.1 Bacteroidota bacterium | reverse complement strand
GATGGCGGTGTACCAGGTAGGGACTAAAAATCACGCTAGCCCCCTCCGGCAAGGTATTGTTTCCCCAAGTGAGCTCTCTTTTGGTTTGCCGGCCAAGTATCCATACAGAGGGCATCAACCGCATGCATTCCTGTAAGAGTGGCATCAGGCTAGGAACTTGCTGCAAGTCATGAGGCGTATAGTCCATTGGCAACTGCTCCCGCAGTTCTGTCTGAAGCTGAAGGAGCCATGATGGATGCTGTAGTAGGGTGTACAGCACCCAAGTAAGGGCGACCGCGGTGGTTTCGTGACCCGCCAGGAAAAAGGTCATCATTTCATCGCGCAATTGCTCATCTGACAGGCCCTGGCCGGTATTCTCATCCTTGAGTTGTAGCAGCGTACTCAACAAATCCGGGCCGGAGGCCCTCTGCTGCCTGCGCTGCTCGATCAAGTTTAGCAGCAAGGCATCCAGCTCTTGAGTAGCCCGTCGGAACCTTCGGTTGTTTGGGGTTGGCCACCCCATAGGCGTAGCCAGTGGGGAGGTGATTTTCTTCAGCAAGATGTTCATGGCCAAAGGCAGCTGAGCCGATACTGCCTGGGCCTCCCCTTTCAAGTCCACCCCAAGCATGGTTTTGGCAATTACAGCCAACGTATACTGGGTCATATCGGCCAAGAAATCAATCGGGAGTTGCTGCTTTCCCTTGGGTTCCCAACTGCTCATGAGGTCTTGAGCATACTGCCGCATCACCTGCATATACTCTGCTATCTGCTCTCGGTGAAACGCAGGTTGAATCATACGGCGGTTAGCCAACCAGTAGTCGCCCTCACTGGTAAATAGGCCTTGGCCCAGTAGCAATTGGAGCTTCTTGTAGGCCTTATTCTTTTGAACATCGCGGTGCTGACTTTGTAGCAGGTCTTGGATCAAATTAGGGTCTCGTGTGGTAACCAGATGCCGCCCTACCAGGCGAAAGTGAAAGGTATCTCCTTGTGTCTGGGTATGCTTTTCCAAAAAGCTAAGAGGGTCTGGCACATACTGGCGCAAATGCCCCAGCGGAGAAGAGGCAGGCAACGTAGGGATAGAAGTCTGGAGGTAGGTAGGCATGGGCTAATCAATCCGTAGCCCGATGATAAGCATATCGTCTGTTTGTTCCACGCCCTGCCGCCAAACAGACTGCATGTCTTTCAAGATCACCTTTTGCTCTCCGGCAGGGAGCCCAGAAATTTCCGTCAGGAGACGTTTGAAGCGCTTGAGCATGAATTTGCGCTCCGTCCTACCGCCAAACTGATCAGCGTAGCCATCCGTGGTTAGGTACACCATATCCCCAGTTTCTAGCGGTACGGTATGGTTTCGGAAGGGCAAGGCACGATTCATCTGGAAGCCACCAATGGAGAAACGGTCCCCCGGGTAGGCAATTAGCTTCTCTTGCCGCACCAAATACAAGGGCCGTTTAGCACCTGCATAGAGCCCAAAGTTGTCCTGCTTGGATACGGCTAGCACGGCCATATCCATACCATCGTGGTTGAGCTCTTCATCATCATCTTGGTTGAGTGCCAGCCGGATGCCCGCGTGCATCATCTTTAGAATGGTAGCGGGATCAGTAATCTGCTTTTCCAGGATAATTTGATTGAGCAAAGCATGCCCTATCATACTCATAATGGCCCCTGGCACCCCATGCCCGGTACAGTCCGCTACTACCACTATATGGGCATGGTTGGTAAAGCCATACCAGTAGAAGTCTCCACTCACAATATCCTTGGGTTGAAGCAGAATAAAATTGTCAGGGTATGCC
This sequence comes from Bacteroidota bacterium, assembly GCA_038525885.1. GTDB lineage: Bacteria > Bacteroidota > Bacteroidia > Cytophagales > Cyclobacteriaceae > DMST01. The sequence goes on along the minus strand of JBCBHI010000639.1, from coordinate 1,907 downwards.
TGCCTGATGGCTGCTGGCCGGGGCAAAATGGCCTCTTGGATGCGCTTGGCATACTCAATAGAGCTACGCATGTGCAAGTTGTTGCGCTTCAGGTCCTGCAAGGCCTGCTCCAGAAATTTTGACTGATCGACTAGCTCATCTCTCTGGTTTTCAATTTGATCCCGCTGGTCCTCAATTTCCGCCTTTTGAGACTCAATCTCCCGGGTTCGCTCGGCCACCTTTTCGGTAAGAATCCTGCGAGTCTTTCTCAGTGAGGTTAACCGCCATTGAGTATACAAACCTATAATGCCAATCAGGGACAAAGAAACCAGAATGATAAACCAGGGGCGTTGCCACAGGTAGGGTGAAATAGAAAAAGAATACTGACTCACGGATGCCTCTACGTGGGGCCCTATGGTAGCACGCACCTCAAAAGTGTACTCACCCGGTGAGAGGTTGGTATACCGGACTTGGCTTTGCTGGGTAAAGGGAGACCAGTCTTCTTCTAAGCCCAAGAGCCGGGACTGGTATCGGATCAGTTTCCCTCGCTGCAAGTCCACAGCTCTGTAGGAGAAGGTGAGGGTATTCTGAGTAGGAGAAAGGCTGAGCGTAGCAGGGAGACCAAACCAACCTAGGGGAGCCTTTTGCAAGGCCTCCCACTCGGTATCATCGTAGAATAGATCAATATTCGTGACATAAATTTCTGGGTTCTCCTCCACCCTATCGTCATAGGCCGCCTGGTATTGGGTAAGAGCATCGATGGTACCCCACCAAATGTTACCTTCTGCAGACACCGAAACGGCCTTATGGTTTGCCTCAATCCCTTTGAAACCTTGGTCTCCGGTAAACTGAGCCAGCTCTACCAAAGAGTCTCCCTGGAAAGTGAGGCGATTCAATCCCTGGTCGGTACCCAGCCAAAGGTCATTTTCTCGCCAAGCAATACTATACACGTTGAAAGACAGCAAGCCATCCAAAGTTGAATATTGCCCCACAATGGTTGGGGTGTCTTGGGAGATATCTACCACGCATACCCCATTTCCAGTAGCCAGCCACAACCTACCCTGCTCGTCGGTCGCCATCGCATTCACGATATCAGAGGGCAACCCATTCAGGTTGTTGAAATACTCCAACTTGCCCGACGGGGTAATACTTGCCAACCCCTTCCCTTCGGTGGCAACCCAAAGCTTGTCATTATCATCCAGATATAGATAGTTAAACCCGTTGGGGCTGATGGTTAACCTATCTTGGATTTTATGCCGTTCAAATCCACCTACCGGGTTAGCATCAATCCACTCAATGGATTTATTACCCGCTACATATACCTTACCGTTGCCCGGTGCTAGCGCTAAAAAGGTCCGGTTATTATGAAAATCTTCGGATACGGGTATAGAGGTAAACTCTCCATCAGCATACCGGACCACGCCTCCTTGGCAAGCTAACCACAGGGCACCGTACTCATCTCGGGCAAATTGGGAAGGATGCCCCGCCAAAAACCCATCTTCAGGACCGTATTGCTCAAACCCTTGGGGGGTGAGCCGTCCCAATCCATAGCGATGTCCTACCCAAACTGAGGTATCCGACTCTGCCAATACTGACCATATCCAAGCACTCGGAAGGCCCTCTTCCTCTCCCCAATGCAAATACTCCTTACCCACCAGCCGGTACAAACCTAACTCAGTAGACAGCCAAATACTGCCCGTTCGGTCTTGTTGCAAATGATAGATCTCCCCTTCTTCCGGGCCCGAACGGGAAGCCATTTCGCTCCATTGGTTGTCTCGAAACAGCATCAGCCCCTTATCCTGGGTCCCTACCCAAAGGTCTCCGTCCTCGTCAAGTAATAAGGAAGTACAATAGATAGCTCCGCCAGCAGGGTCTTTCATCTCCTCCCAAACCTTATCCCTCAGCCGGAAAAGCCCCTGCTTCCCACC
>JBCBHI010000638.1:0-3680 GCA_038525885.1 Bacteroidota bacterium | reverse complement strand
AATACCCTATGGCCAATAGGGCATATCCAGGCCAACGGAACCCCCAAACACCTGGACCGGATTTCGTTGGATGCTATAAGAGATACTATTTTATCCGTGGCCCAACATCCTAAAATTGATGATTCAAAAATCATCTTGATGGGGGGCTCTCGCGGGGGTGAGCTGGTGCTCAACCTGGCTTGCCGGTACCCCGAGTTTAAGGGAGTTATCGCCATGTCCACCTCACACGTTAGCTTCCCTGCAATTACCTGGTCTGCGAATACCTCCTCTTGGATGTACCAGAACCAAGAGGTGATGTATGTGCCGGCTCCTCTAAAAACGATACTACCTGCACTGCAAGGGGATCTGTATGCGGCACACGCTATGATGCTAGAGGACGCCGAGGCGGTCAAAAAAGCAGAAATTCAGGTAGAGCATATTAATGGGCCCGTTCTACTTTTATCAGGTAAAAATGACGACCAGTGGCCAGCGCCAGAGATGTCGGAACAAATCATTAGACGACTGGAGGAACATAATTTTAGTCATTACTTTACCCACATACGGCTCGATGGAGGGCACGCCGTCCCTTTAGATCATTTCAATATAGTGTACCAATTCCTGGAAGAGCACTTCGGCATAGAGCAAAATCAATAGTGCCTCCTCCGAAAACAGCAAAATAATACTGGGGCACACCGCAACGGATAGGCGTCCGTGGGCATACCTTTTTAACCTTAAGAATAATGCTGTGAAACGCTCATTATCTACAAGGCTATTAATCCATCAAAACTGCAACATTGCCATATTGAAGAACCACCCTTAGGGTCAATATCTGATTGCCCTAGTGTGAAAGCAGCCACGGAAATAATGTGTATACTGCAAGCAGCTTGGGCAAGGCCCATTTACCTACCCTAAGGCGTTCAATACCCTCCTATGGCTGAAGACAAACCCCGACTAGCCCGCTTAACGGCCATCATCACGCAGTTGCAGTCCAAAAAGATGGTAACGGCCCGGGAAATCGCGGACAAGCATCAGGTGAGCATCCGGACGGTGTACCGAGACATCCGCACCTTGGAGCAATCAGGCATCCCAATCATCACCGATGAGGGCAAGGGGTATACGCTCACCGAGGGGTTTTCTCTGCCACCCGTGTTCTTCAGCGAGGAGGAAACCAACGCGCTGGTAACGGCTCAACAGATCATAGCCAACAACCCGGATGAGTCCTTGGTGCAGTCCTTTGATGCGGCCCTGGAGAAGATAAAGGCCCTGCTGCGGTATTCTCAAAAGGAAACCACCGAGCTATTGGCAGAAAGGCTGCAGGTGAGGAAGTACAGCAAGTCTGAAGACACCAGCGAGTACCTTATTCTGCTGCAAAAGGCGATCACCCAATTTCTGCTGGCTGAGTTGACCTACGTATCAGCCAAGGAAGAGCAAACCACCCGCGCGGTAGAGCCCTTTGCGCTGATCCAAACGCAGGAAAACTGGCTGCTGATTGCCTACTGCCGGCTGCGGAATGATTTTAGGGCGTTCCGCCTAGACCGAATGGAGCGGCTGGTGCTCAAGAGCACGCGGTTTGAGCCACATAACCTCACGCTGGAGGATTTCTTTGAGGAACGAAAAAAAATGTGGGCTAGCGCAGGTACCCCTGACACACCTATGGCACAAGGCCTCTCTACTTTTGGCTCAAATCAAAGTCAATAGTTATGCAAACAGTAGAAATTAAGCCTTTTCAGGTAGTAGGGATTTCCGTAAGAACCACCAATGCCAACGGACAGTCGGCCCAAGATATAGGTGCCCTGTGGCAGCGGTTTCTCACCGAGGGTATCCACCAGAAACTAACCAACAAAACGGACCACGAGATACTTTGCATATACACCAACTATGAGGGAGACCACACCCTGCCCTACGACACTTTTTTGGGCTGTAGGGTAAGCTCGCTGGAGGATGTACCGGAGGGGCTGGAAGGTCGGGCCTTTGAGGGCGGAGCGTATACCAAGGTGGAAGCCAAGGGAAACCTGAACGAGGGGGTAGTGTACGATGCTTGGGTGGACATCTGGAGCCGGGATATGAACCGGGCGTTTACGGCGGACTTTGAGGTGTACGGTGAGAAGGCCCAGAACCGGGAGGACGCCGAGGTGGAGATCTTTGTGGGCATAAACGGATAACCTATGCAACAAGTAGAATTTGCGGCCGAAGACGGGCTGCTCATCACCGCGGACTACTATGAAGTACCGGAGCACAAGGGATTGATTCTCTTGTGCCACCGTTCGCATGCCAACCGGGCAGAGTACCGGGAAACGGCTCCCAAATTCAACGCTCTGGGGTATTCCTGTTTGGCGATAGACCAGCGGTCGGGCATGAAGGTATTCGGAGAGGTAAACGAGACCAAAAACCGGGCGAAGGCCCAAAAACTGCCCACTGGTTTTTTGGACGCCAAGGTGGATGTAGAGGCGGGGGTAAACCATGCCTTTCAGCTCAACGGCAATCAGCCGATTCTCTTGCTGGGCAGCTCCTATTCTGCGGCCCTGGCCCTGCTGGTAGCTACCGAGAATGAGAAGGTAAAAGCAGCGGTGGTCTTTAGCCCGGGGGAGTACCTGAAGGGGGTCAACGTGGCGGACCAAATAGCCCCACTGAGTAAACCGGTATATGCCACCTCACCGCAGAGTGAGATAACCCAAACGGAGGACATCCTAAAGAAGGTGAAGCCCGAATGGGTAACCCAGCACCTGCCTGCCGAGGAAGGATTCCACGGCTCAAAAATCCTCTGGGAGTCCGTGAAAGGATATGAAGCACAGTGGGCAGCATTGACTCAGTTTTTGGACAAAACATAGACCAAGCACGGAGTAGCGGAATAGGGTACACATAGCATTGAATAATGGAGAGGTCTTCTCAATGAGAGGGCCTCCCTTTTTGGTTTAAGAGAGGATAGTTCTTCCGAATAACCAGCTGATATATCTCAAGCACCTACCCATCAAGAGAAGTCTGAAGATCTCAAAACCTTTTTCATTCACATTCACTTAAAGGATTAATTATCTGATAGTTAGATCCTCTCTAGGTATAAATATCAAGCTCGAAAAATTTTCTTATCGCAATTTGACAAAATTAAAATTTATTATAACTTCTAGACAAAACGAAACCTGTAACTATGGAAAGTACCAACAACTCTATTACGATTCCGCCTAAGCACCGAAAGGAATGGAAGGACTTGGTCACCAATGTGATTGACCACAGATTTCAGAACTACGTATTGCAGATGAAAACTGCTGAATACAGTAAAAAAATCGCGAAGGGTATAATGGATGCTGACACGGCGGTGGATGAGCTTTTTGAATTGTGCCTGAAGTATTCTAAAGCCGTACAAAATGACTTTAAACTGATCTTTAAGACCTGGTAAATCATGAGGGGCATACAGGATACTTCGCAACTAATGGCTGCCGCAGAAGTGGCTGAATTGATCACTGCTGGGCGGTGCTTGGTTATCTCTGGTGAGGACGCCTTGCTAGATGCCTTGCCCCAGGGCAACTGGATTGGTGGCAGCATTCCCTATTTCTATCTGAAGGATGAAATTGGCCGCATGGATAAGGAACACATGCACGTTACGGATTTCACTGATTTGGTAGAGGAGTTTACTATTGCCACTTATCAAGAAGATAGCCTGCAAAATGTATGTGTGGATGGCTATGACAACGGGTTCAATTTCTTGA
>JBCBHI010000637.1:0-3686 GCA_038525885.1 Bacteroidota bacterium | reverse complement strand
CCTTAATAATCAAAAGATTGAATTTTAAAGCCAACTAAAAAATCAGTTTTGCCAGCATAGTTTGTTTATTAAGGGGCAGACTTGTTTACATATTATAGGATTGGATTTATGAACAAGTAGAATTAGTCTGCAAAGCTTTCCATTTATACTTCACTCTAACTCAAGATGAACTCTTTCAGATTTTTTTGACGATCGCTACAATATATTTCTCGGGTATCCGACTACCCTAATGCATGGAGACATCAAAAGGGACATCCATAGAGGCAGAGGCAGGCTCAACTGAGTTTTCAGGGGAGGTGCAATCGGTTTTCCGCCGCGAGCGGAAGCGGTTGTTGGCCTTTATCAGTCGGCGGATTCCGAATGAGGAGGAGGCCGAAGATGTGCTGCAGGATGTGTTCTACCAGTTGCTAGAGACTTTGCAGCGGATGGTACCCGTACGGCAGGTATTGCCTTGGTTGTTTCAAGTGAGCCGCAACAAAATAGCCGACCGGTACCGGAAGTCGGAGGCGCGCCCGGCTGCGGAATCTCTAAGTGAGGCCGAAGAATCCTTTCTGGCCTCCTGGCTGGGAAATACAAGCGATGGCCCGGAAGATACCCTCTTCCGAGAGGGAATTTGGGAGGCTTTTCAGCAAGCACTGGGTGAGTTACCAGATCACCAGCGGTGGGTGTTCGAGCAGCATGAGCTGGAAGGCCGCAGCTTCAAGGAGCTAGCCGCAGATACCGGAGAGTCGGTAAACACCTTGCTTTCTCGCAAGCGCTATGCGGTGCTGTACCTGCGTGATGTACTCCAAAATTGGTACGACGATTTGTAATTGCTAGACAACAAGAAAATGAAAAAGAGAATGATGTGGTTTTGGGGAGTGCGTTTCCTCCTCTTTATGGCTTTTGCCCTGGTGGGCTTTAGTGTGGCCGTGATGCTCCTTTGGAACGCCGTGCTGCCTGACGTTTTGGGGGTAGCGGAAATCTCCTGGGTGCAGGCTTTGGGCTTGCTGGCCTTGTCGCGCATATTTTTTGGTAGCTGGGGCCGTGGTGGAGGTGGCCGCTGGGGTGGGGGACATCCGCGCCATAAACAATGGAAAGAGCACTGGATGAGTAAGTGGGATAAAATGACGCCTGAACAGCAGGCCGCTATGAAAAAGAAATGGGCAGAGCACGGCGGGCCTTGGGGCCGCCACCGGGGCCCGGTTACTACCGAGACCGTTGAAGCCGAGGAGGTAAAACCTGAGGATAAAGAAGGTTAGATGATGACTGATAGTTTTTTCCTAAACCAAAAAGCCCCTCCGTGTTGCGGAGGGGCTTTTTTTGGTCCTTTTCCGTTAGGGGTTCGGGTTTTAATAATCAGTTAATTAAGATTACTGCGTAAGCGATAGAGGCTTTGTGTGAGCCCGAAATGGCGGCCCGCAGGGCCATTGGTGGGGCAGGCGAGTGCCGAAAGCGCGACCCAAGCCCAAAGCCCGCAATAGCGAGCGACGGCGTGGGATACGCCCAAATCTTATCCCGAATTCAGGTTTTTAATAAAATATAATGAGCTCTTTGTGCATATTGGTGAATTAATCTAAGCTGGATTGACCAAAGGTACTTCCCACAGAAAAACGGAGTGATCCCGAACTCAGGTTAAAAACCTTTGTGGACTCTGTGCTTTCTTTGATTACTCTGTGGTCTCATTTTGACCACCCAGCAGAAGTAGCTCCCGGATTTCTACATGGTCCGTGGTTATGGAACCATAGTTGGTGGGAAACTGAGAAAACACCTAAGAAAAAAGCCCATCAAAGCGCTACTTTGTTGGGCTTTGGAATTCAAGCTAAATAACTAAAAATTACAGGTAACCTGACTAGGGATTGACCCACCAGGTCATACAAGATTGTACTTCAAAATCCTTCAAAAGGTTGTGTTTATCTGCATTTTTCGATGAAGCTTTTGGCTAAGTGAGTGATGCCTAGTGATTTATGTCATCTCTACCAGTCGCTCTTTCACTTTAATATCAATGTGACTAGTAGGGGCCAGCGTAATGGCTGCCTCATAGCTGGCTTCATCCGTGAGTACTTCGATGTCGAACCGACGAACCAAACTGGCTAGGATGGCTACTAACTCCATCATGGCGAAGTTCCAGCCGATGCACATTCGAGGTCCCGCCCCGAAAGGCATAAACTTTAGCTTTTCTGATCCCTTGGGTACCCCGTTCTCAAACCGTTCTGGGATAAACTGGTCGGGCTGATCCCAGTATTTCGGATTCCGGTGAATGGCATAGATGGGAATCATAAATTGGGTGTTGGCAGGGAAGGATTGCCCATTGGGAAAAGTGATGGCCTCCAGGCTGGTACGGGCAATGGTCCATACGGCCGAGTCAATACGCATCATCTCGTTGACCACCATGGCCGTGTACCGGAGTTGCGGCAGGTGCTCATATTGTAGAGGATCTGTTCCCGCCACCCGGTCCACTTCTGCCCTCAACTTTTCTACCACCTCCGGGTGCTGCTTTAGCCGTAGCATGCCCCAACTCAGCGTATGCGAGGAGGTTTCATGACCACCCAAAAACATCGTCATGATCTCATCCTTCAGCTGCTCATCCGACATTCCTTCGCCAGAGTCTTCGTCGCGGGCAGCCATGAACATAGCCATTACGTCCCATTTATCCGTGTTTCCCGTTTGGCGCCTTTCGGCAATGAATTTCTCTATCAGCGCGCCCAGGAACTCATTCTCCCGGTCAAACTTCTTTTTGGCCCCGCTTAGGTGTTGGGTGTATTTGAAGAAGGGATCTTTCCAAAGCCGCATGGCATGGGCCAGGCCCAGTTGAGCGGCATCGCTAAAACGTTCGGTATCTCCCTCCAGCGTGGAGCCAATGAGGCCTTTCACTACCACATTCATGGTGAGGGCCACGGCTTCTTCTTCCCAGTGGATGACCTCACCCGAGGTAGCTGCCATTTGGTCCAGGGTGGATTGTACTTCTTCCATCACCAGGCCAAATACATTAGCCAGATACTCCTTGTGGAAGGCAGGCGCTGCCAGCCGTCGCTGTTTCAGCCAGTGGTCTCCTTCATTGGTGACCAGTCCTTTACCCGTCATCAGTGCCAACCCGTCGTACATGGTAGATTTCTTGAACCGTTTCTGCTCCTTTTGAAGAATGTACTCTACCATTTCCAGGTCTGCCGTAGCATAAAAACCTGGCATAGGACCCATATTAATGTAGTAGAGATCGCCTAGTTCCTTTTGCCATTTCAGCAGCGTTTCCAGGGTGATAGAGGTAAGGTTTTTTCCCGTCTTAAGAAAGTTAGGGCCGGTGGTGGGGAGGGATGATTTCGCCATAGTGCAGAGAGAATTTTGATGAATACAGAATATAGCAATTTAGACAACTAGTCAAATATACACAGACTACGAAGGCTTTGCTGTGTCTTGTGATCAAAGGATCGTATTCTTCACTAATTGCCAGACAATGGGTCAGGGCAATTGCGTGCTAAATGCACTATTCATAGAGCCTCAATCCAAACTTCCTTTCAGGAAAACGACGTCCAACAAAGTCCCTGGAAGGGACGCCAGAGAGTTGCCCCGAAGGTGACTTCGGGGTGTTAAATGTCGATAGGTCCATCAAGCCCTCGGAGAGGGCGGCACTCGCCAGGAATTGCTATGAGGCATATCATTCGTCCATTCTGTTAATTTTTTAACTCTGAGCCCCTCATTAACAAGTTAAC
>JBCBHI010000636.1:0-3686 GCA_038525885.1 Bacteroidota bacterium | reverse complement strand
GTGGGAGGGGGTCCCGGTTAGGTTACCGATGAGCGTACCCAAGTCAATGCCAGCGGCCGTGGCTTGCGCCAGTAAGGCCGGATCTATCGGTGATTGGAAAAGTGCCAGAGCTCGGGTCTGCCCGTCTATATTCTGACAGTTCCTGATTTTGAAGAGGCGGTCGGCCAAGGTATCCCAATAGGCCAGTAGTTTATCGTTGGCCGGAATGCCAAAATAGAGCAGAGAGTGGATACTCGCGGTTTCTGGGTTGATGTCAGCCTCCAGATTCACCGTCTCTGATAAGTCATTGAGCACCGTCTCTAGCTTTTTCCAGTCTATGGAACTAGCCAGGTCATCGGTTTTATCGGTGAGCGTGCCAGCGGATAGTACCTCGGCGCGCACTACTTCACGGGGAGTGGGGCCAAGAATCCGCCCCGCCATCACGTAGAGTAACGTGGCTTCGTTGAGCGATTCTATGGAGTCCTGACGGAAGAGGTGGTCGCCCCAGGCAATCAGGTTGTCCAGATACGTCATCACTACCGCCCTCATAAAGGCCACCGTACGCAAACGTGCGAGGGCAAAGGGCTGGAAGGGATTCTGCTGCCAAACTTCCAGCTGTTTTACAAAAGCAGCGTCTCCGTCCTCCAGCAGGGACACGATGCCCGCTACATTGTAATCCTCCTCATACTCGTAGAAGGGCTTGGTCTTCCAATAGCGTTTCGGCCCGGCCGAAGCATCGCCACCCAGGGTAGGATCAAAGAGGTAGTGCAGCCACTGGCGGGCCTCCTCAAACCGATGATTTTCCATCAGTTTTTTGGCAATGTGGTACGGAGCATGGAAGAACAACTCCCAGTTGTAGGTGCTGTACGGGGTGCCGTACTTGAACTCAAAACCTTCGGTAGGCACCGCCCCCTGGAAGGTGTTGGTGTTGGGCCGGTAGCGAGTGGCAAAGTCAAAATCATGACTAGTAGCCAGCTGGCGGTGCAGCGTTTTTCCTTCCCCGGTAGGATCTGGATCCAGCACTCCATCAATGCCAAATTTCTCCAGCTGGTCCAGAATCAGGTCCACAAAGGGATGATACATATTGAGGAACTGGTACTTCTTGTACTGGGCCGATACCTCCTTTTTCCGCTCCTTCCAGGTTTTCACGGTCCGGTCTTCGTATACCGGAGGGGTATTCACCGCGGGCGAGCAGTTCCCAGACTCATTGGCCTTAGGTTGGTAGGCATTTTGGTAGCCTTCCTGAGTGACTTCACCACCGCTGGTAAAGTCAGTTGCCGCTGTAAAGGGCAGTTGGGTAGATAGATCTACCTGCAAAGCAGGCGCTACCAGGTGGTTGGCCGGGGAGAAATCATCTTCCAAGCCTGCCGGAGGGCAGTTAGCCGGAGTGTTGGTGCCTTCTTCTACCAGCACCGGCACGGTGCTTTCGACTAGCACATCAATTTCGATGCGTATTTTCTCAGAGAACTTCTCTTCAGAAGGTACGATGAAGTAGGCCCGTAGCCCATTCTGCATGATAAAGGGGAAATCCGGCAGGGAACCTTCTACCTGAGGGGGCATTACCAAATGGAAGCCCCCGGGTACCTCACGGAGAATCTTTCGGTTTTTAGCCCGGTCAATGATCTCAGCGTTCTCACTGGTATTGTCACCCGGTTCGCGCTCCCCTATTTCCAGGGCACGTTTGCCTCCGGCCGCCGAGGCCAGCCGGTTGTAGTAGTTGTACGTCTCGGTCACCAGGATCTTGCTTGAGGTCATGGCGGGTTGAGCGCTCGTCCATACCTCTAGCTTTTCCGATAGGTTCTTGAGCCGGAACTTGGCCGCGGCCCGGTGTTGGCCATCAAACATGGCCAGGAACAGCCCAATCTCAGTCTCCTGTGCCCGGAAATAGAAGCCACTCATGTCCCATTGGCGGATAGGATTTGCGGGATTATTGCCCAGTCTCACCCCTTCCTTGCCCAGTACTTTGGGCGACCATTCGCCTTCCTCATATACCGTGTAGGCCAGCTTCACTTCCAGGTCGGTATACCCTACGGTGCCTTCTCCGGTAGGTATCTCCGTAGGCGGCACTTCCTGGAAGGCAGGCCAGACCAGCACCAGTTTCCGGTTGAAAACCACCGGGATCAAGTGCTCCCCTTCTATATCCACATTGATTTCCTGCCAGTCGGCCCATTGCGCCTTGCGGTGCCAGCTTCGGAAGAAATAGCGATGCGGTAGGTTGTACGTGCGGCCAAAAACGTACACCGTGCCCTCGGGGCCTTCGGTGATGCCCATGATTTCCAGCTGGGCCACCGTACGCAGGTTTTTCAAGTAATCCCGGTAGGCGCGCTCCGCCGTTTGGGCCGTCACATCCTGTTGGTTCAGGGTGTTTTCCAGGCTCTCAAACAGGCTAGTTTTATCGTCCCGGAAGTCCGGGTTGAGCCAGTTCTCCGGGTAGAGGAATATCTTCCGGTTGGCCTCCCATACGCGGTAGTTCTTGCGCCACTTCCAGCTTTGCTGCTGTTCATAGTTCATTTCCAGCCCCTCGCTGGCATAGTTGCCCAGGGCAAGGTTTTGGATGAATAACTGCACGGAGGACAGGGCCATTTTCAGCCGTGAGGTCATCATGCAGGCGTTCATTTCTGGGTCCATCAGGATCCGGCCGTATACCTCACTGGGCGTAATGGCCTGCTGCTGTGCCCAATAGGCCGATAGCTGCTTGGCTTGTTGGTCACGGAGAGCATTCCGCACTTCCGGCAAGCGGTCGTTGGCCTGGGTGCCCAAAGTGCTTGCTACCGCAGTTTTGAGGCTAGCCGTATCCGCTGCACTTAGGTTGCGGCTTTTGGCCCAGCCTATCAGGGTAGTGGCATCGGTATCCAGTTTGCGCAGTAGCGCAAAACAGGCTTGGGCCTGGTTGAGCCAGTTGCCTTCGGGTGAACTCGCGTTCATCGCCCAGCCAAAATGATTGCTTAGGGTGGTGAAATCAGAAGCCTTCCACCCAAATACTTGTTGCAGGGCCTCGGTTGCCCCACCCACGCTACTTGCCGCTAAGGCCACCCACATGGGGCCTAGGTCAGCCCCTGGGCTAGCGGCCGTCTGGCGCACCTTTACGTATTGCACCAGCAAGTAGAAGTTGGCGTAGTCACTTGCTGTGATGTTGGTCTCGGCAATGGGCAGGTTGGCTACGTCGTACCATCCTCCGTGGGTGGAGTGTCGGCAAGCCTCCAGCAGTATCTGTCCGCTTACCTGCCAATAGCTTTGCCACAGGGCCAGCTTCAGTAGCCGCTGGCAAATGGCCTTTACGCTGCTGGGCAGGGTGTCTTCCGTATCCGGCGTTGCGGGCAGTACTACCAGTTCATTGGCAAGTACGTCCCTGGCGTTCTCGTTTTCATTTTCAGGATTCTTTACGCAGACATATGCTGGGGGATTTGGGGGATTGCCATTTCCAGGAGGTTCACAATACAACAGGGTGTCTGCCTGTGTGCTGCTTAGGCCAAACTTACTACCCACAAAGGCATTGACGGCCGCCACTCTCGCGTTGCCTTCCTGCCCACTTGCCGCAGCCGCATGGGCTTCGCTCACCGCTACCCGTAGCTCGGCCACCCATTGGTCAGCAAGAGCTTCATCTACCAGGGTTTCCCCAGTTTCTGGCTGTGCCATCAGGTATTCCGCCACCCCTAGGTCCTCTACGGGTCTTTGCCAGTGGGTAGCGCCCTCTTGCAAAGCCAGGG
>JBCBHI010000635.1:0-3692 GCA_038525885.1 Bacteroidota bacterium | reverse complement strand
TCACGTTGTGCCAAAAGTCAGCGTCTTCGCTGGTAGCATATCGGTTGTCGAGTGTATCTGGCATTTGAGCATATGCCATGGTGAATAGGCCTGAGATGCCTATTACGGTAATCGTAAAAAGGGATTTCATAGGTGTGTGGGTGTCGTAATCCAATAAAGCCATTCCCGCAAAAGCGATCAAAAAATAGGAGGAGTTTTTACCCTCGATTCGCAATTCCGATATGTCTGTCCAAGAAAAAATTGAGGTAAATTAACAGGAAGGGATTGCTGGATGTAAATCTGGGCCCATTCCTATCATGGTTTCAGTACCAAGCCGCTTCCCAGAAGCGGACCATACCCTTCCACTACTTGAAGGTTTGCTCCTTAGTAAGCTCGCCCGCCTCATTGTAGACCTTCCAAATACCCTTCTTCTTGCCGTGTTCGAAGACACCTTCGTCCCAGAGCTGGCCGTTGGCATGGTAGCGCTTCCATTCTCCGTGCTTTTGCTCCTGATCATTGAAGCTACCCGTACCCCGCGGTTCGCCCGTCTTGAAGAACCATTCCCATCGGCCTACAATTTTTCCGTCCTTATAATGGCCTGTGGACTGCATCTGGCCGTTGTTGAGAAAGTAGGTCCATTGGCCTGATTTCTTTCCTTGGTCAAATTCCCCTCGACAAGAGACTTGGCCGTTTTTAAAGTATAACTCAAAAGGCCCGTGTTTATGGTTATCGCCTTCGTCAATTCCAGGGATGTCTTTCATATGGGTCCGTTTTTTTAGGTAATGTGTTCTCAATACACGTCAGTGGCCCCCACTGAAGCGGGTAATAGCTACGTCATTGCGGTACGGGCGAGAAGTAACCAACCCAATATCGCCGTTGGGATATCGGAAAAACCGACTCTGCCAGTCTAGGTACAGCTCCGTACTCAGGGCCTCCTGAGAATACCTTCCCTCGGTAGTCAGGAGGGCATAGCGCATACGGTAGTCCCATTCGTACTGACCAGTCTTCAGTATGTAGCTCAGTAGTAGCTGGTTACCCCAGCGGATCAGGTGCGGAACACTCTCATCCAGGCCAGTAGTCCGGCCCAGCCAGTGCTCGTCCACCACGGTACCGTCGGGCCGAAACTTGATGAACAGCAGGTCTTTGCTTTGCTCTAGAATGGGGTGCTGCTCTACGGGCAGGGTAGCGATCACGGTGTAGAGAAACTCCCCTATTTTCACAATCCCTCCATGGATTCCAGCGTCGGTAGAGCTGCGTGCGACCCCGTACATATTCGCATAGGGTAAGCGGTCTTGGTCCGGGAAGATCACCTGTTGGGTCCGCCGTTTTCCGTGCTCATAGTAGTAGAAATTCATACCCCAAGGGGAGCCGTCGCCTACCGTAAGGGTAAAACCCTCCCCTACATCTCCTGTAGCGAGAGTTGGCAGGCTGCTATGGCTAGAGGTCCACAGGTGGCTGGCCTCTGGCAGTACCTGGCCCTGCTCGTCGAGCAGGAAATAGGCGTCACCCTGGTGTACGTCGTACCCAGACTCCGGAGAGGCAAAATTACCACACGTTTCAGAAAAAACGTGAAAGAACCGGCCGTCGTACCCAAGCTGACCCGTGAAGCTGTAAGAACACAGAAAGTACTTCCCCCCTTCCGTACCCTCATGCCCCATCAGGGCCCGCTGCCACTGTACCCGGCCATCGCGGTCGGCTTTGAGGAAGTACAGAATATTTTCGTAGTTGGTGATCAGCGTAGGGCCTTCCGGATAGTGTCCCTTACTGCCCTTGGCCAATATGAAATAGGCCCCGTTCACAATCACGAAATCCATGAAAAACAGGCCAGGAAAGGATAGCGGCTCGCCTTCGGCCACCCAATCCGTGCCTGAGCGGTACCGCTGAATGTGGGCTCCTTGATCCTCTACGTTGTAGATGGCTACGGGTGCTCCGTCCTGATGGAAGGCCACGCGAGCACGATTATCGTAGTCAAGCCTACCCTGGCCCAGGGTGACCTGGGTAGTAGTGAGGGTTGGCTGAGCTTGCAACCATGATGGACTGGCTAGGCATAATAAGAGTATCCAACGGAAGGGTTTGTGCATTAGGAAACAGGCGTAGGTCCTATGGGAAAGATAGTCAATACAGGCTATTTGACCATGAGGTGTCCTCCGGTTCACCTCCAATACTCACTTCCAGGTTATGGGCAGCAATCCTCTATTTCACATAAAAGGCGGATTCCAACTTGATGTCATTAGAAGCGGCCCCCACCATAACCTTAAATTCACCCGGTTCTACCACTCGCTCCATCGCCGCATTCCAAAGGCTGAGATCTTCAGGACTCAGGTAAAAACTGACTACTTTGGATTCCTCCGGTGACAGCGAAACCCGTTGAAAGCCTTTCAATTGTAGGACCGGAGTAGATACCGAACTGTACACATCTTGTATGTATAACTGAACGATCTCATCGCCGGCCCGATCGGAAGTATTCGTGATGGTGACCGATACTTTTTGAGTTCCCTCCTTCCCTATTTCGGGCTTTTCAAGCTTCAAACCCTCATAGGCAAAGCGGCTGTAGCTGAGTCCATGCCCAAACGCAAATAGCGGTTGGTTACTATTGTCTAGATAAGAACCGTTGTTCGATTTCTTGTGGTTGTAGTATATAGGCAGCTGGCCGTTACTTCTTGGGAATGAAATGGGAAGTTTGCCCGAGGGGTTGACTTGCCCGGTGAGCACATTTACAATGGCCTGGCCGGACTTTTCTCCGGCATACCAAGTCTCTAGTAACGCATCTACTTTGGGCGTAACCTCACTAAGGACCAAGGGGCGGCCATTTTGCAATACCAGTACTGTGGGTGTATTCACCTCGGAGACCGCATTAAGTAAACTGCGACTGGCTTCACTCAGCCTCAAGTCGGTTTTGTCCTTTCCCTCACCATCTTCATCATTTTCACCTAGGACGAGAACCACCAAATCGGCGGCTCGGGCGGCTGCTACCGCCGCCTGATGTATCGATTAGTTTTGCCCCTTGTCAGGAGTTATGTGCCAGTACAAAGAAGCGCCGGCATTTTCAGTTAGCTCCACATGTTCGAACCTAAGCGGGTATTGCTTACCGCCTTCTAACCGTACCGTCTTGGTAGCCCACTGGGCCACCGTAGCCGGATCCCAGTTCTCTACGATCAGTTCATCCGCCAAGTACAAGCGAAGAAAATCATCGCCCAGGATGCCAAATTCATACGTCCCATCCACGGGAGGTGTAATAAACCCGGTCCACCGAATGGAAAAATTATCGTTGGGGACTCCGGGAGCAGGACTTAAGTTGTGCCAGTAATTCGCAATGTCCTCTTCAGTCTGTGTGAGCACGGGAGCTCCAGCAAATTCCGGATTATCAAAATACTCAGCCTGGATGCCTATTTCCCCTTCAGGGGTAGTAAAGTATCTGCCATCTACCGTTTCCAGGTAGGCATTGTCCGGCACACTGACATCAACGAAATTGATTTCATAGTCGGTAGCCTCAAAAGCATCCAATATGGAAACGCCTTCCACATTCTTAGGCGAGTAGCCTCCCAGCAAGGCTTTGTTGGCCAGTTCGCCAATGACGGCGATAGTCCGTACCTCTGGCCCTATGGGTAGCACCTGGTTTTCATTCTGAAGTAAAACGATCGATTTCTCGGCTGCTTCCAAAGCCAAAGATTGATGAGCCTGGCTATGGTAACGCTGGGCCTGCAGCGTGGTGT
>JBCBHI010000634.1:0-3701 GCA_038525885.1 Bacteroidota bacterium | reverse complement strand
ATCGGCTTCCATTAACTGGGCATAAGTATCGGCCAGCAATTCCTGAATATCCTCTCCCTGTTTACCTTCCTGGTGCCGCCAAAACTCCTCGTTTTGGGCGCTATCAAACCCAACCGCAGGAATGCCAATACCCATCAGCATCTCCTCGATGTACTGGACATTTTCATTTTTTGCCCGCTCCTTTATCCTAAGCAGTCCCTCCGGTATACTGGCCACGGCGGCCCTACCAAACTTGCCAAAGGCATTGAAAAAGTGTTCGTCGGAAGGCCCTGTTGCCGGGTCAAAATACTGACGGGACCAAGCCATTAGCAGTTGAATGCGTACCCGCTTCCAGATACCCGCAGCCACCAAGTCTGGTACCCATTGCCAGGCACCCAGTTGCCCTTGGGCAGGGTTATTCGGGGCCACTTTACCTGTTTCCAGGTTCACCCACATGCTATCCTGTTGGGCAGTTTCTAGGAGAGTTTCGGCATATACCGAACCTGAATAGTGGTGGTGTAAATCTCCACCCTTGGGCATCTGCTGGAAAAATTGCCTCAAAAAGGCATCCTGACCCCTAATGGATTCCAGGTATTCAGCGGTGAGCGTCTCGTGACTCTGAGCCAGCACAGAGCCCGGTATGAGCAGCAAGAGAAATAAACACTTGGCCATAAAAAAGCAGGTGGTGATTCTCCTACCAAGGTATTAGATTTTGTGTCGCCACCCACTTAATATTATGCGGAAGCCAACCTCAATTTTGGCTGCTTCTCCCCCATCAGATACTCAGCTCAGATTCCCATTCCCAGGTCCAATTGCCCTCATCGTCTAGCTGAATATAGAGGGGGTCCCAATCGTTGCTTATCTCAGTTTCACCATCGTATTCGTACTCATAGTACCGGTATGGCTCCGCATAGAACGACTGATCACTCATCAAGCAATACGTCATGTATTCGTCCCCACCATCACAAAGGATCGTCTCGTAGGCCATATCGTCAAAAGTGGTTCGGCCGAGGAGGGTATAGTCATAAGAGACACTATAAAAGTTGAGCTTTATATCCTCAGTATCGTCTCGTTCACACTCCTGCACCACCACATAAAAGTCCTGAGAGACCATACGCCGGGTATAGGAACAAGTACCCTCTTCCCATTCTTCAAAGTTTTCATCCACGGCCATGAGGAGGTTACGCAAGCCCTCTTCTGACTCCAGGTCGAAGTTAAGGGGTTGAGCTTTGGAGGTTTGGGCGCCAAAAATCCAGCCGTCGTTGCCATCATTCTGGATGCGATACCAAACGTCGGTACGGCCGTTGATAGTTTCCTCTTTACCCACCTCCAGTATTTTGGCAGCCGTGCCATCATTCAACCGCATCACTACATTACCCGTGGTGGGTTCGCTGCGCACCCAAATATCATTGCCCGCTACCAGCAGGTAGGCATTTTCGTAGGCTACCAGTCCGTTGCTACCCTCGTACTTCATGGGCGTATACACCGTACTTTCCAGAAGCATACCCGTGCCATCCTCCATAGAGCTGGAGTACTCTTTCACCTCCAGATACCGGTCTCCTTCTACGTCTCTTACCGTAAGTTCCATGCTGTTGCAGCACATCATCATCATATTGTATTTCCACTCGGTAAAAGTTTGCTGCTTTACGTATTGCCCCTCTCCATTCTTACGGTACAACTCATGCTTACCCGCTCCCCCTGATGAGTTCTCTACCCTATTGTCCACTACAAACTCATCGTTGCCGTCACCATCCAAATCTGACTGAATGATGATCTTTCCCGCTATATATTCATCCACAAAAAGAGGCACCCAGTTCCCCTCCTTTTGGGTGTATAGGGCCGTATACACAAAGCCTTCGTCCTGATCATATTTCTCCCAAAATATGCGCAGCGTATCCTGGCCTTGCCTCATCACGTCCGCCGTAATACTGCTGTAGTCAGTAACCAGCATCACCCCACTCTCCCGGTCGTCTTCCAAGGTATAATCTTCAAAGGCACCCACAGTGGCCGTTAGGCTTTCCAGGTTCTCCACCGGATCGGGATACTTGCTACCACCGCAGCCAGTCAGGCAAGCGGCCAAGGCCAGTATGGGAAGCTTGAGCTTTGTCATGGTTTGAAGGAAGGTTTGGTCCTAAAGAAAGGTAATAAATTTACCTTGGGGACACCAAAGCCTCTCCCTCAAATTGCGAGGTGGGGAGTTGGTAAAAGCGGTAGATTAAGATCATATGAGGCATAGTGAGCAAACTCACTCCCACAAAAAATACCGTTACCGGAGAAATGCTAACCCGATAAACCCACCATACCGCCACCAAACCGACAATGCCCACCACGCTCATCATGGTGTAGGGTAACGCCATTCGTACCCACTCCCACCAGCGGATCTGAGGACGAAGTACTCTGAACCGATCTAGCTGCTCGGTGATGGCATCTCGTGAATGCCAGAAGGCGAAAAAGATGGCGAACCCAATGAGTACCGGGGTACGCCACAGCAGTAGCAACAGTACGCACAGTTCTGCAACCTGCGCCGTCAAATATTTCACCCTACCGGTTCTAAAAGCTTGCCAAGCCCATAATAATAGAATTTGCCCGGCCGCTAGTGCTAGTAGCGTAACGGTATGCTGGCCGAGCCACACAAACACGGCAGGATGCCCCACAAGAGGTAGCAATAACTGAGTCACTTCTTCCAAATGAAGGAGTAAAAGAACGGCTAACATCAACCCTCCCCAGCTTAGGTATAAGCCGTGCATGGCCACTCCAACCTGCGGTGTTCGGATGAGCTGAGTTTCGCCAAAGTGGTAGGCAGAGATAACCAGAAAAACGAGTAAGGACCCCGCAGGCTGCCACCACCACAGTAGAAAATAGAGTAGCATTACCCCCAGATATCCTAGCAAAAAAACGCCTGGCACCCTGGTCCTCACCTCCTTTTGCCGGAGCACATTGAACACTACATGGTCAGTAGCCCCATGGGGTATACCCAAAGCCAAAACCAAGATAGTGGCCATGACCAGGGCGGGAGTACTCAATAGCCACTCATTCGGAACCAGCCATACGCTCACTAGCAACAGAATCTTCCAGCGTAGCATCAATTGTTTGCGGTTTAGGTGAACTTAAAGCCCGTAGAAAGGGGGACCAAGGCAAGCGAGCTATCATCCTGATTTCTTCTAACAGATGGGTATCCTCGTCTAGGAAGCGAAGCAGCTGAGGCCAGCGGGTGGAACGGAATAACCGCTCCATGATTTCGCTTACCCGGGTAGGCTCCTCTCTCATAATGTGTAGCAGAAGCCGATCCAAGAAACGGTATCTTCTTCCTGCTTTGCGGGGCATTTGTTCTCCAAGTAGCTCAGACACCACCTGGGCACAGTGCCGTTGGATGTTCTGAAAGGTATATCCCGTGGTAGCTTTGGTATCGCCCCCTGCAGTACCCAGACGATAAATACGCACCCCTTCTTTGGCAGGATAATCAGCCGTGGTCATGGGTATGCATCCCATTTCTTCCTCTTCTACGGCATATATCTTTATGCCTAGTTGATCGGTAATGTATCCGTGTAGCTGTTTTTCAAACCCTGAAAAGGAACGAAAGTGTGGTGAAAACTGGGTTACCTCTACTAAAGCCTCGGTTGCCGAAAAGGGCAGCTGATAGAAGAAGGTGGGCACCGACTGGTCCTCAGCCCGAAAATCCATCATAGTGAACACTTCAGGATCAAAACGGCACAACCCATTTT
>JBCBHI010000633.1:0-3702 GCA_038525885.1 Bacteroidota bacterium | reverse complement strand
CCATTCTCCTCATAAAAGGTGAATGGCCAGGTAGCCACAGAGGCCCAATACAAAAACGGAGTCCTAAACGGGTACTATTACACCTTTTACTCTGATGGGCAGAAACACAAGGAAAGTGTGCACATGGAAGGCTCTGCAACCGGAGTATTCCGGGAATACAGCGAAAACGGCACTTTAATCTTAGAAGGCTATCAAGAGAATGGAATACTGTCTGGCAAAAACTCTGCTTGGTATGCCAATGGGGCCTTGCGACACGAGTTCACCTACGAACAAGGCCAAAGGGTGGGGAATTCACGATGGTTTTTTGAGGATGGTATACTGAGTAAGGAAATAGTGCCCCAGGGTAGTGAGGCCAACCGAACGGAAACCACATACTTCCCTAATGGGAAGAAGGCCACCGTCAGCACGTATGTAAATAATTTACCCCACGGTTCCTGGAAAGAGTATCAAGAATCTGGGGATTTGCTAGCCGATTTGACTTACCAAAACGGTCGAAAAAATGGAACCTGGGTATATTTCTATGCCAACGGTCAAGTGAGGGAGAAAATCCCCTATCAGTTTGACCGTATTGTGGGCACCCTACTGCGCTGGTACGAGAATGGAAAAATGCAGGCAGAGTTGCCCTATAGCAACGGAAAAATACACGGAGCAGCTACCGAATATCATGAAAACGGCGAAGTGAAAGCTATGGGTTCTTATGCCGGAAACTGGCAGGTGGGCGAATGGAAATATTATAACCCCGAAGGGAAATTGGAAATGACGCAAACTTACGAACGGGGCAAAGTCATTGATACGGTGCTGCACGGTGAAGGCAGAGGGGCTGAAAATTAAGGAGACCCCTTTTTTACCATATTCGGTCGTGCTATTTTTGGCCCATGGTAGAGGGCCTACAGGAGACTTCCTTTTCTTTTCCCGGACAGACGGATTTTTATCGCGGTAAGGTTCGTGATGTATATCACTTTCATGACCGGTTGGTGATGGTTGCCACAGATCGCATTTCAGCATTCGATGTGGTATTGCCTCGACCTATTCCTTTTAAGGGGCAGGTGCTCAATCAGATTGCCGCGCGCAACCTGGCTGCCACCTCAGATTTAGTACCCAATTGGGTAGATAAAGTACCCGACCCTAATGTAACCGTAGGCCATGCTTGTACCCCCTACCCCGTGGAGATGGTGATCCGGGGCTACCTTGCCGGACATGCTTGGCGCGAGTACCGCGAGGGTAAGCGTACCTTATGTGGAGTGTCTTTGCCAGAAGGGTTAAAAGAAAATGACCGACTTCCAGAGCCCATCATTACTCCTACTACCAAAGCCCATGAGGGCCATGATGAGGACATCAGTCGTGAAGAAATCATTGAACAGCAGTTGGTAACTGAAGGAGAATATGTTCAATTAGAAAATTACACACGGGCCTTGTTTTCGCGCGGAACTGAAATTGCCGCCGAAAAGGGACTCATTTTGGTAGATACCAAGTATGAATTCGGTAAACTTGGAGATACCATTTACCTTATAGATGAGGTACACACCCCGGATAGTTCCCGCTTTTTTTATGCTGAAGGATACGAAGAGCGGCAACAAGCTAGGGAAAAACAGAAACAGCTTTCGAAGGAATTCGTACGCCAGTGGTTAATAGAAAATGGGTTCCAGGGCAAAGATGGGCAGTCGGTGCCCGAAATGACTGACGCCGTGGTGGAAAGAATCTCCAATCGCTACTTGGAATTATATCAACAAGTAACCGGAGAGCCTCTGAATAAAGCTGATTATTCCGATCCCGGACAACGAATAGAACAAAATATTATGGCGGCACTCTAAACTGAGGATTGCCCGTTGAACAACAAATTCTTATGAAATACTCCGTTAACAAGGAAGAGAAGAACACTATTCTAAAGCTACAAGAAGAAAAGCTAGACAGTACTAAAGCACCTGACTTAAAATCTGAGTTCGTTACCCTAAACGCAGAGGGCACACAGAACTTCATCCTGGACATGAGTGATGTCAAATACTCCGATTCGTCTGGGCTAAGCGCATTGCTAGTAGGCAACCGGGTTTTTACTGAGGCTGGTGGAATTTTCATACTAGTCTCTCTAACGGACCACGTAGAGAAACTGGTAAAGATCTCTCAACTGGACAATGTATTCACCATCCTGCCTACCGTGCAAGAAGGAGTAGACCGGGCCATCATGCATGAGCTGGAAAGCCAGTTTAATGGCGGCGAAGAAGGGGGAGAAGCCTAATTGGCACACCCTTGAGCCAGTTTGCTGTACAAGTACTCGGGGCCAGTTCTGCGGCCCCGGCTCATGGGCGTAACCAAACTGCCCAATTACTATTGGTGAATGGCCGCCAATATTTAATCGACTGCGGAGAAGGCACTCAGCATCAGTTCTTCCGGTTCAAGATTAGGCCCTTTCGTCTCAACCATATTTTCATCAGCCATCTGCATGGCGATCACTATCTGGGACTAGTAGGTTTACTTTCTACCCTACACCTCCAAAAGCGCGAACATGAGTTAACCGTCTACGGTCCGAAAGGCTTAGAGGAGATTGTGGCCGTAAACCTCAAATACTCAGAAACCACCCTCAATTTCCCGATTACATTTATAGTTACTGACCCTAGCCAACCTCAGGTAATACTGAAAGATGACCGGCTAACGGTAACCTCCTTCCCTCTTTCTCACAGGGTACCTACCACAGGTTTTCTATTTAAAGAACACCCTAAGCCTTACCGAATCATTAAGGAGAAGCTCCCCGAGAACATTCTCTTACAAGAAATTGCGCTTTTCAAGCAAGGGAAGGATGTGATGCATGAAGACGGTAGCGTGAAGTATGCGGCGGCAGACCATACGCTGAATCCCAAGAGATCTCGGCAATATGCCTATTGTTCTGATACCCGGTACCTGCCAGAAGTTGTCCCCCACATTGCGGACTCGGATCTACTATATCATGAGGCCACCTTTGGCAAAGAGATGGCTAGCAGGGCCGCTGAGACTTTCCATAGTACGGCCGAGGAGGCTGCAAAAATTGCCCAACAATCAGGCACAAAGTGTTTAATGATAGGGCACTACAGCACGCGGTACCGCGACTTACAACCACTGCTAGAAGAAGCCCAGTCAGTTTTCCCAAACACCCAACTTGCCACGGAAGGCGAAATCACTGAGATCCCGGAACTATGATAAACTCCCTACGCAGCAAAGAGAATTCACTCTTCATCGTACTTAGTGGTATATTTCTTACCAATGCATTGCTAGCCGAGCTGATCGGTGTGAAGATCTTCTCGCTAGAAAAAACTTTGGGCCTCCCTCCTGCCCAGATACCGATGTTTGGTGATTTCGTCCTCAACTTTGATCTCACTGCAGGAGTCCTTCTTTGGCCCGTGGTTTTTATAACCACAGATATCATCAATGAGTATTTTGGGAAGAAGGGAGTCCGCAGGATAAGCTTCCTTACCGTGGGGTTTATTGCCTATTCCTTCCTCATCATTGTCATTGTTACCAATGTGGTACCGGCTGATTTTTGGATGGGGCTAATCGGAAATGACCCTGACGGCAATGCCTTCAACATCGATTTTGCCTTCAATGTCATTTTCCGGCAAGGAGGCTGGATAATAGTGGGGTCTTTGGTAGCCTTCCTTGTGGGCCAGCTTTTGGATGTGTTTGTATTTCAAAAGCTCCGAAAAATAACCAAGGGGAAGCGTATCTGGCTGCGGG
>JBCBHI010000632.1:0-3713 GCA_038525885.1 Bacteroidota bacterium | reverse complement strand
GTACATCAATCGAGCCTACGTTTAGCGTAGTAGTAGGCCAGTCGGTGGTGAGCGCATCCAGGCAGCTAAAGTTTCCACCTCCATTGCCCCCACTGGCAATTTGCCCATCGGGCACGAAAGCAGGGTGATTGCCAAAATCCGTGTCGGGCTGTAATACCGACATCCAGTCATAGATGGAGCTTCCGCAAGCGTCACATACGGAGCTGGAGGGGTTTTGGTAGCACATATAAATGCGGCTAGCCGGATATACGACCGTACCGTGAGCCCATACATTCTCCGCTGCACTCAAGCAACACAGCGCCGTCAAGAGCGCAAGGTTCATCATGGATTTAGGTGATCTCATCATTGTGAATTTTAGGTCTACGATTATTCTATAGCGCCTGTAAGGGATTCAGGCCTATATTAAACCTAGGGTCCACAAGAGGTTTGCAGAAATTTTTACGCCCAACGGCAGGGGTTTGTAGCTAAGTAGCAGGCTTTAGGATTAGAATAGGTAAGTCATTGATTTTAAGCGACATAAAGCAATAATACCCTAGATGAGAAAATCAGCTAGTTTATTCGGTAGCCGCTGGGCCTGGCAAAGTATGAGTGATTGACTTTTCGACTGCTTGCAGGCTAAATCAGGTAATGGTGTAGTTTTGCGGGCATGAAGACACCGATGCTTACTCCGGAAGGACTAGAACGATTGAAGGCTGAGTTGGATGAGCTTTGGCGAGTAGAACGCCCTGAAATTACAAGGAAGGTAGCCTGGGCGGCGAGCTTAGGAGATCGGTCAGAAAATGCGGATTACCATTACAACAAGAAGAGGCTACGCGAGATAGACAAGCGACTGCTGTATCTACGTAAGTGCATCGACGACTTTGAAGTAGTAGGGTATCACCCCAATATGGAAGGCAAGGTGATGTTTGGGGCATGGATTGAAATTGAATCCAACACCGGCCTGTACAAGCGCCTGCGGATTGTAGGGGGCGAAGAAATTATTGGTAAGAAAGATTATATCTCGATTGATTCACCCATTGCGAAGGCGGTGTATAAGAAAGAGGTAGGTGATGAAGTAACGGTAAAAACGCCCGCGGCTCAAATGACCTGGCGCATTCACAAAATTGAGTACGAGCAATAGGGTACTCGTTCTCCCCTCCTACCCCTTGCTCTAGCAAGCTACGGAGTACATAGCCGAAGCCTACTCCGCAAGCAATCCGGACAGCCAAGTCACCCCCTGAACGGTGGTCAAAGGAAAGGCGGTCTGATGAGTCCCTTCAATCACCTTTGTGATTAAGGAAATGCGTTCGTCATCTCTAGCATGTAGCAAGGAAATATACGCATCGGCATGCTGGCCTAGCTCTTCCTCCAAAGAACCATAAGTAATGAAAACGTGGGCGTTCCAGTCCTCCTGATTGGTTCGGGTATTGGCTTCTAGCTCCGTGAAATACGGGATATCACCCTGCAAGGCTGGGCTACCCAAGATGTAGTGGGTAAAGATGTCGGGCTGCGCCAAGAGGGCATATGCGCCAAAGACCCCGCCAAGTGAATAGCCGAAATACGCACGAACTTCAGAGTCGGTTCGGTAGTGAGCATCCACATACTGGATCACCTCATCGGCGATAAAGTCTAGATGTTCCGAGGCCTTCCCAAATTGATATTTTGCCTGGCGTTCCGGGTTGCTGGAAGGCACCACGGAGTAGTCCCGAAATCGACTGACGTGCGCCCCTCGCTCTTGTACTAAGGCTTCATCCGCATCTTTCTGCCAAGATATGCCCACCAAAATGGCATCCTCTATCAAATACTCCATGGTGCCATTTAGCATTTCTATATGCCAAATGGCATCGGTATAGTATAGCACCGGATATTGGCGGTCCTGATTCTCAGTGTACCCCGCAGGCAGCTTGATGTACAATTCATATTGCCGGCTATGTTGGGTATCCGTGATGGGAACTACCTCCGTTCGAGGCAATTCGAAAGGATTTCCCCCTTGTGCTACAACGGTGGAAAATGCGCCCAATAGGCCAATGAAGGACGTAAGGATTATGGTTTTCATTCCTTTGAGTTTTTATTGGTGAAATGGCTTATTCGTAAAAGGGGGATACATGCTCCCCCTTTATCGGTTATACAATGGCAGGTGCTGAGCCTAAACGCTCACACACCTTTGACCTGTCGATGGAATAGCCTACACCACTCAAGGGACTTTACCCAAGCATCCTTAATCCGTCACCTCTACATCAAAAGCTCCATTTAGGATCCTTTGGTTGCGTTTCATCTGCACATAGATGCGGTACTGGCCAGGCTCTGGAAAGGCATAAGGAAACTTGACCACCGAATGATCTGGATGGTCTGGGTCATCCACGGAATGGTCCATTCCCAGGCTCAACAGGCTATCTCTTTCTGCATAAGGGAGACCGTTCAGGTCTGCAATTACCTGATCAATACTGTCTCTGAATACACCCGTCGACGGAAGTGCATCCCAATCTACCCTACCCGATTGCCCTTCGAAGCGTGTTTCCATCATCTCTTGTGAGGCCATGGAATACGACCCCACAGGGTGCAGGTGGATGTATACACTACCATCTTCTTTGAATACCACGGCGTGCCCCATCATCCCCAGATACGGTTCCAGATCAGAGGGTTCACCGTTTTCATCTTCAAAAGCAAAAGTCAACTGGTACAATTGATTGCTTTTGAATTCTCTGGATTTTGGAAGCTCTAGGTTCACGAAGGAGCCATCTGGCAGCTTGGTTTTCTGCCCCGGGCTACCACAGATTACGATGTCACCGCCCGGCATAAAGGGTTGGTCTGCAGACTGTACTATGGGATCGGTGATGTAGTACGTATCATCCGTATCCATGAGTAGGGAATCATCCCAACGGCTCACCACTGGCTCCTCAGGCTCGGGGATGGAAAGGGTATCCGCAATGGTTTCAGAAAAACCACTCAAGCGCGTAACATCGGTAAAGACGTAATAGTCACCCGCAGGCAAAGGAGGTATAACGGTTTCGAACAGCGCAGAATCTTTCCGTAAAGGGTGCAGATGAGCAAAGACATCCAGCGAACCCATCTTCAGGAGAAACATGTGCATGATCTTCCCATGGTCCGGGATTAGGTAGCTGATGTTACGGGTAAGTCGGAGCTGCTCTAGCCGGGTTGAATCCACGGCAAAACTGAGGACCTGCTTTTCATCTTCGGTGCTTACCCAAGAAGAAGCCGTGAAAGGCTTATACATGTACCGTTGGTAGTCGCTAGACCAGCTGTTCCACCAATTCTTTCCACCCCAAACCACTAATACTAAGATGACCAGCCCGATGACTGCACCCATCCGGCGTTTGGTTCTTACTTTTTGGGTAGTGGATTCTCCGGGTTTTACCAGGGAGTCACTGGTACTCAAACTGATGATGGTCACCATCAGGAATACCAGGAAAATCCCCAATCCGGTCAAGGACCATCCTAAAGAGGATTCCATTTCGCCTTGCGCCGTGGACACGGCCATTACCGGCAGCAACAGGCTGCCTTCTCCCAGCTCTCCAGCCACCGAAACTTCTATGCTGGCACTACCCGGGCTCATGAGCCAGGTTTCTCCTCGGTAGTGGCCAGATTCGCCAAGCACCGGTAGGGCCAGGTCAGCTTTGGGGGTACCCGCAGAGCCGGCATACCAATAAATGGGCTTAAGTTGTACCTCCGTGACGGTACGGCCACGGTAGACGTATACCTGACAGACCCTACCG
>JBCBHI010000631.1:0-3715 GCA_038525885.1 Bacteroidota bacterium | reverse complement strand
ATCAAAGGTTCCTTCAACCGAACCTACCAGTACTTGCATCTGCTCAGTAGTACAACATCGGCTAACCCTACTGACGTTTGGATACCTAGCAGCCCTACGGTGAAGCCACAGATTGCCAATCAGTATTCGGTGGGCTATTTCCAGAATTTCGATAATAACAAGTACGAAACGTCTGTAGAGCTCTACTATAAGACCATGGAGAACCAGATTGATTACTCCAATGGAGCCAATCTGTTTGGTGCCGACGATATCGAAAGTTTGATTGCGTTTGGTAGAGGATGGAGCTACGGAGCTGAGTTTTTGGTAAGAAAGAACGTAGGAGACTTCACTGGCTGGATTAGCTATACCCTAAGCAAGACCATGCGCCAGTTTGACGATATTAATGAAGGCAATCCCTATCCGGCCCGTCAGGATCGTAGGCACGATATTGCTATTGTGGGTAGCTACCAGCTTACGCCCAACATCAACATCTCAGGTAACTGGATTTACTACACAGGCAACGCAGTTACCTTCCCCAGTGGCAAATACGTAGTGAATGGCCAGGTGGTGAACTACTACACGGAACGGAACGGATACCGTATGCCGGACTACCACCGCTTGGATTTGGGCCTTACTTGGATTACCCGGAAGACGGAGCGGTTTGAAGGCAGCTGGAATTTCTCCTGCTATAATGTGTACGGGCGTCAGAATGCCTACACCATTACTTTCGAGGAAAGCGAAACCAATCCGGGTGAAACCGAAGCGGTTCAACTCTCACTCTTCCGTTGGGTACCCTCCATTGCATACAATTTTAAATTCTAATTCCTCACATGGCTTTGCAGATGAATACTTTCATGAAATCTCGATACACAATCCTGTTGGCATCCCTTAGCCTTTTGGCTTTGGGGGCCTGTGAGAAAGTCATTGATGTGGATTTGAATGACGCCGAACCTACCCTGGTAGTAGAGGCCAACCTCAACAATGAATTCGGACCACAGACCGTAGTGCTGTCCAAAACCACTAGCTTCTTTACGCCGGAAGCTCCAGGTCCGGTAACGAATGCTACTGTAACGGTGACGGATGACGAAGGTGAATCCATTACCTACGACGAGGTAGAGGATGGCGTGTATGTAGCCTTGTATGCCGGAGAGCCTGGGCGTACCTATACCTTGAGCATTGATACTGAAGGGGAGACTTACACCGCAGTGAGCGAAATGCGGGAGATTATTTCCTTGGATTCGCTCACCTTCTCGCCCAGTGGTGGCTTTGGTGGACCTATTGATGGACCTCCTACTTTCTTACCCTTCACTAATTTCAATGACCCGGCAGAGAAGGGGAATTTCTATCGGCTGATTGAAGTGAGTGACGATCCCGCGCGTACGGCTATTATCTACTTGTTGGATGACTTGGCCACCAATGGTAATCTGGTAACCTTCCCGCTGTTCGGGAACTCTGCCCCTGCGGGTGACACCGTTACTATTGAGTTGTGGCATTTAGACCAGGCCGCGCACACTTACTTTGATGAGTTGGGCGACTTGGGGGGAGGAGGCCCTTTCAATTCGGGTACTCCGGCCAATCCTACTTCCAATTTGACTAATGGAGCACTCGGCTATTTTGTGGCGTACAGCAAATCCGCTGTGACCGAGATAGTGGTGCCCTAAGAGTATACTTAAAGTTGTTGTGGAAGGGTGCCTATGCCTCTGGCCAGGCTGGGTACCCACTGTACATCGGATATTTACAAAGCAATCCATTGGCAATGACCCGCCGACATTCGGCGGGTGATTCCTCTTACCCAACTACCTAAGCAAATCGGAATGTCACGCACCTCCTCCATATCCTTAGAAAGCCCTCCGGTCGGTTCAGCAATCGGCCGAACTTCCTTACATTCGCGTATGGCAGGAATACGGAATTCCAAACGGGTACGTGTCATTTTTCATGCCGCCTTGTTGGTGGTGGTTACTAGTATTCCGCCTCTATTTCTTATTTCACGGGGCTCTTGGTCCGATCTCCTCCTCTGGCAGGCGTTTACCCTGGTAGGGTGTACCATTCCGTTCTACCTGCTGCACATACGGTTTCTAGTTCCTCAGCTGATGATAAAGCGGGGTAGGTATGGCCTCTACTTTCTCAGCTTCATACCCACCTATGCCGCCGTTTGGGGAGTGGTGTGGATATTTGCCAACCTCATAGGTATCAATGAGCAACCGCCTATGCCGCAAAAGGTCGTAGAGGGCGGACGTCCTTTTCCTGGTGGGGGGGTGGTGTTTCCCTTCCTGATCATTTTTGCGCTTGGGGTAATGTTTGAGCTTCTGATAGAAAGTGAGCGACGCAAGCGGATGGAAGCCCAGGCACGGAAGGAGAAGACCCAGACGGAGCTAGCCTTCTTGAAATCCCAAATCAATCCGCATTTCCTGTTCAACTCCCTTAATACCATATATGGTTTGGCCCTCACCAAGGACGATAAGACGGAGAATGCCATTGTGTTGCTGTCAGACCTGATGCGGTACATGCTCTATGAGTCCGATACGGATCAGATGCCTTTGCGCAAGGAAATTGAGTTCTTGGAGAAGTACATTGCCTTGCATCGTATGCGCCTCTCTGACAAAAAGAATATTGCCATCCAGTTCAACGTAGAAGGGGACATAGATAAGATCAAAATGGAGCCTCTGCTGTTGGTCCCTTTTGTAGAGAATGCCTTTAAACACGGCATCAGCTACCGGGAAGAAAGCTGGGTCCGCATCTGTTTGTTGGTAGATGAGCAGCGCTTGGCCTTTGCCGTAGAGAATAGCCGCCACCCCAATGCCCAACCCAAGGAAAGCAGTGGCATAGGACTGGCCAATACGCGGCAGCGATTGGAGATGGTGTACCCTAAGCAGCACCGCCTGCAGCTGGCCGAGAGTGAGGATACGTATTCTGTTTCGCTTACCCTGGAAACCGCATGAGCTTGCGGGCAGTAGCTATCGATGATGAGCCGATGGCTCTGCAAGTGGTCACCACTTTTGCAGCGCGCATACCATTCCTTGACCTTACCGATACCTTCGATTCTGCTTTTGAAGCGCAAGCAACTCTGGAAACTGGGGTCATCGATTTGCTGTTCCTGGACATCAACATGCCCGACCTCTCAGGCATTGAGTTCTTACGCAGCCTCGCCCAACCTCCGTTGGTTATTTTTACCACTGCCTACGAGCAATATGCGCTGGAAGGTTTTGAGCTGGATGCCGTAGACTACCTACTGAAACCGTATGCCTTCGAGCGGTTTCTAAAGGCCGTAACTAAGGCAAGGAAAATGAGCAGTGGCGGAGTAGAAGCAACAACTGCCAGCGCCTCCCAGCCGGTCCGAGTACCCACGGCAGAAGATTACCTCTTCGTAAAAGTAGAGCACCAAACGGTGCGGGTGCCGCTGGATAAGCTTCTGTATGTAGAAGGACAAAAGGACTATCTCAAGCTGTATCTGGAAGACCGTCCGCACCCCATCATGACCTTGAAGAGCATGCGGAGCATGGAGGAGATCCTAAGGCCCCTGGGCTTCATGCGTATCCACCGGAGCTACCTCATTGCGATACATCGTTTGGACAGCTTCAAGAAAAATCAGGTGCAAATAGGCGAGCATACCCTACCCATTGGCGATACTTACCAATCTACTTTCCAAGAGAAAGTGGTGAGAGGAGGAGTATAACCAACCTACAAATCCTAGAAGCTAGGATAACGGTACCCAAAGGGCAACCCTCGCTTTCCTGCG
>JBCBHI010000630.1:0-3724 GCA_038525885.1 Bacteroidota bacterium | reverse complement strand
CCGTGGCTGGCAGGTACGCCTAAACCAAGGCTATGGCTTATTCGGAGAATACCATTTCAGCACGGTGAATCAAGGTGGGTTCTTAGGCGCTCAAGTAGGTCTTCAGCAGCATAAAATCAGCCATGCTGAGGTATCCGGAGAGGCCACCTTCACCAACCTGCTGGCTATGGGGTATTTCGGATACACCATCAAACCCTTTCGGAATAACCTCTACTTGAAACCCTGGGCCGGCGTTGGGTACACCTCGCGCATAGCGGGCTCCCCCCAAATTGGCGATTTCCAATACCACATCGCCCCTATGACCATGTTCGCTACCCTCCATATTGGCTACACCTTTTAATCCATCCGTCCTATGAAAAACAGTTCCATCAAGCTTGGCAACGGCCTACAGTACTTTCTATCCCTTGCCCTTATCGTTAGCGGTCTGCTCAAAGTAGTTGGCTATCCGCCCTACCTGGAAATGATCACCGAACTGAGCTCGGAGTATTACCACTATCGCTACCTGCTGGGTATCATCGCCCTGGCTGCGGGCACCCTGTTCGCCATCCCTCGAACGTTCACCTTAGGTTTCATCACCGTGCTGGTCTTTTTGGGAGGTACTATTTCAGCGCACATGCAACACGGTGATCCCTTCCTTCCTCAGGTTGTCTTTGTTATGCTGACAGTCCTCGCTGCCTTTCTCAAAAGAAAGCATTGGTTTGCCCCCACCTCTTAAGCCCCTTAGCCAAGGCTAACGGAAAGTACCAGGATAATTGGAGGAATGAGAAGCTGAATTTTGTGACGACTTTACGTGAAGAAATCCCTTTTTCTGCGTTGATTGAGCTAGTTGGTTTTTCAATAAAAACCAGACAAATGAAAAAGAATCAGTTTCAGAAATTTGCGCAGCAGGACATCATGAAGATTTCCGGAAAAGAAAAACGGGCCATAACCGGAGGAACCGAAGAACTCTTTGGGGCCTATCATTTCCTACTGGAAACTGGCGGTTGAGTTAGGTCGGCCTTCTAGATTACAAAGGAGCTTCCTCTCCATAGAACGGGAGAGGAAGCCATTTCATTCTGTGGCTTTGTGAGTGGTCAATCTGACCCAAAGAAGCCTGAAACCACGATTTCTCCTAAGTGCAGAATTCGTGATCCCAAGTTCCATTCGGTTTATGGACCTACTGCTTGGCATTACTACCAAGAGGCCTGGCCAGACCCTCTTATTCGCCAAGCTTATTGCCGCACCCTAGTGTAGGACTTGTTGATGATCTTCCACTCGCCTTCCAGCTTTAGCAATAGAAGGTAGTCCGTATACTTCCAGGGGCCCGACAAGATCTCAATCTTCACGTTGGCCGCGTTATTCACTACGTCCACGGACACAATCTTGCCGTCGCGGTCATTTTTCTCACCGTCCTTGAAGTAGCCAATGTACGTGTCGATGGGAATACGACGCATGGTACCGTCATTATTGACTCCATACAGTGCGGCGTCTTCATGGAAAGCCCGGCGCAAGCGGTCCAGCTCCCCGTTGGCAGTGCCTTCAATATAATCCATGGCCGTGGCACGCACCGCTTCCATGTCCGATTGAGCTTGGGCCGTAAGGCTGGCGCCTAAAAGAGTAAGCGTAATAAGTGTTGTTTTAAGGAATTTCATTTGACCTTGAGAGTTTAAGTTTGGCTACCCAAATAGAGCAGCAACCTCCCAAAAGTAGCCCTTGGCAGGGGGCAGAAACTCTCGATTTATAAATCCGAAGAAACACTAACCTGCTTTTTATAGGCTGCAGGGGTCATTCCGGTGGCTTTTTTGAAAGCTGTATAGAACGTAGAGGGTGAATTGAAACCGCTGTCGTACCCGATGGCTTCTACGGTGAGGTGCGGTTGGTCTAGCAACATTTCCTTGGCCGCCCCAATGCGGTGTGCATTCACTAGCTGAGAGAAGTTTTGCCCCAGGTGCTCATTAATGAAAAGCGAAAATTGGTGAGGAGTAAGCCCAATGGCTTCGGCCAATAGGGGCATCGTCAAGTCAGGATCTTTGAACCGCTCCTCCTTGGTGAGTACCCGCGCAATGCTATCCTTAATTTGGGATACCCCAGCAGTAGTCAAGGCATCCTCAGGGGGCTGTTTTCTTACCCGTTTAGGCTTACGGTCACGCAACTGGTTGAGCAAAATGCCCGCGAGTAAGTACACCAGGAAGGAAAATGTGAATGAGCCGGTGAGGTAGGAGGTGAAACTGGACGTAACGTAGGCCACCCAGATGAGGAATACGCCCAATACTACCCCTTGAGTCCAGATGTTCTCGGCAAACCGTACTTTCTTGATCCAACGCCAGTACACTACCCAAGCTAACGCTGCCAAAGTATATAGCCCCAAGTAGGCATAAATGCCCCGCACAATGTAGCCCGACCACAGCCTTCGGTTTTCATCATAGGAAACAAAAAATACCGCATATACCGTGAGGGCTAGCAAGGGTAACAGATGCCATAGGCTGCGAGGGTCAAACTGCTTGTTGCCACTCACCTGTGAGCGGGCAAAGTACCAGCACATAGGCCCAATGGCCGTACAGCCCAGCAAACCAATATGGATATATACCTCGTTGAGGCCGCTGTCAAAATGGAAGAATACCGATTTGCCAATCCGGATCACCAAGGCCAGCAAAAGCAGCCCCAGGTATACATTTACATACCGGTGGTCTTTCTTACCCAACAGGAAATATCCGGTTAGGAACAAACCGTTGATGACGCCCAGCAGGCTTACAAAAAAGAGATACTCGCGTGAGATAAGCGTGTTCGTTTTAAGAGCCAGTCCCTGGCAGGGCCGTCTCGATTGCACAGTCAAAATAACGAAGAAATACTGCCGGGAGCCAAGTGTAAATCAGAAAACACCGAGGAGAGTAGGGGGGCAATTGGATAGGCTTGGTAAGTACCCAGTAGGGGAGGGGGGCAAATCCACTTTCGACTCATAAAGCCGTAGGGTATGAGAATGTACCCAAATGCGATTAGTATAACACGCACCACCTTCTTGTGTGAAATGGAGCAATACCTCAGCACATATTTAGCCCAGAAAAATCAGAACCCTAGCCGTTTTTTAAGATAGATGAAATGATTTTCCGTGGCTACCTAAGACCTTTGTTTCTCAGTGAGCGGAGAGCCGGTAACTGCGCTTCTCCAGCATACTGCTATAGAGGATGACGAAACAGCAAATACTTGTACTTGGGGCAACCGGTTTTGTGGGTAAAAAACTCGTAAAGCGACTGCTCGACATGCAATACTCCGTGAAAGTATTAGTGAGGGATCCATTGAAGCTTCAGGGACTTTCTGATGCAGAAAATTTAGAAGTAGTCAATGGAGCGTATTTCGACCTGGCTTTGCTAAAGGAAGTGCTTGCCGAGGCTCAAATTGTGTTGACCACCCTATCACCCAAGCCTTTCAGCAGGGTGTCCAAAGCGGAACTTCAGCAGTATAAGGCCAGTTTCCATGAGCTAGTCAAGGTTTTGGGAACCAAGGATGAAAATCGCCTCATCCACATCGCGGGGACTACCATCAAGCTTGACGGTGAGCAAATGTCTTCTAAACGGAAAAGACTTCGCTTGATCATGAAAACGCTGGCAAAGCCATCCGTGCTATTGAAGGACTTCGAGCTTAAGACCTTAGCTGAAAGTAAATTGAACTGGACGAGTATTAAATCCCCCCTAATTAGAGTCTGTCCATAAAGTCAGAAAGGCTTGAAAAGCAATACACTACTTGAATA
>JBCBHI010000629.1:0-3725 GCA_038525885.1 Bacteroidota bacterium | reverse complement strand
CGATGAGGAGCCCTACCCCGAGCCTCTGGCCCTGGAGTGGCACCGCCTACGCGGAGACACCGTACTCACCTTGCAGGTAGCAGAACAGCCCTATGAGGCAGGCATCGATCCCGATGTTTTACTCATAGACCGCATGCCTGATGACAATATGCACCGAATCTCTTTTTAGTTATTAGTTGTGAGTTGTTAGTTATGAGTGGGAAGCTACGGCGGACCACTCATAACTTTATTTTTCAAAGGACAGATGAATCCAATATCTAACATCCAACTTCCTCGTCCTCCGAAGCCCTAGCGGAGTAGGTAGCTAATATGGCAATTCGAAAATATGCTAATGGGTAAATTAATGTTGAATGATTAGTGTTGAATTTTGAATATGTGACTGAAGGGAGTTGTTTCGCGAAACGACTCCCTTCATTTTTATCTACACCCCACCTTCGTCAATCGTCAATCCCAAGAGCGGTGCTCACGAGCTGCCGCCCCATTCCCTGCGCTCAGCCGTAAGACCGCGAATCCACTCCTCCATTCGTCCCTTGTCAATCGTCAATTCATTCTGGGTGGTAAGGCCATTCACGACAGATCGCTACATTTTTGTCTACGTTACTGCATTCGTCAATCGTACCTCGTCAATCGTCAATCGAATCATTCGTCAATCCACTACCGTGTCATTTCCACCACGTAGGCCGGCACTTCCGGGTCACCCTCAAAGAAGTCACCCTTCTTGCCTTGGCTCAGTGCCCAGCGGTCTAGCCAGCTAATGCCGTAGTCACCATATGTGGTTATTTCCGTTTGGTAGGCAGGGTCCTGCAGCACCTCCTCTTGTGACACAAACGTGTAGCCGTGCTGCGCATAGACCTTGAGCACCTCCGCCAAATAGTGGGCATTGAGCCAGTTAGAATGAATCAGCAAGGTCTGGGCGATATTCCGGTCAAATAGCTTCACCGATTGCTGCTCAAAAAACACAAGCTTCGCCTCCATATAGTCCACATAGTCTCGCCCTATCTTCCGCATTAGCTCCACATCATCCTTATCATATGCCCGGGCGTAGGCCAGGGCAAACAAATACTCCGCATTGTCAATCGTAACTGGGGCAATCGTGTAGCCATTTTCTTCCAAAAACTCCTCCAAGGCCTGGGCCTCCTCCGCTGTTTTGCCCACATGTAAAAACGGATGCCGAAAGTAGCGCACCTCCATCCCATAGCTGGCGGCCAGCGGCTTAATGACTTGCTCCCCCTTCAAGATGTCTGCCGTGAACTCCTCAAAATCCGTCTTGTGATAGCTTGGGTGTGAGTAGGTATGGTTACCCAGCTCCAACCCCGCACCCAGCCATTCCTGTAGTAAGCTCACCTGATTAGCATTTAGCTCTCCGTCACGGTACAGTTTACGTTCATTCACGTACCCAATCGCCGGAGCGTCGAAATCATCACAGGCCGCCACTATCAGCCCAATCAATCCCAATTGAAAGTAATATCCATCCTCACCGTAAGTCACCGTGGGCAAATCATCCACCGTAATGCACATGGTCTTTTCCTGGGCCAAGCTTGGCAGCGAGAGCGTGAGGAAGAGTATGAGAATCCAGTTTTTCATGTTGTTGTGGTTTGAGCGAGAAAGGTAGAAAAAGTGAAACGAAGAGAATACAGTCAAAGGAAGGTTTAGGGAGAATGATCGACTATGCCGCAGAGTCGCAGCCAAACCAAGTTCCTAGCCGTTCGCAAGCAGGGTTACAATTTCATTCAAAGCGCGCTGCGCTCATCGGAAGGGATCGTTTTCATCCCCAGGCCAAAAACCGCTCCCCTGGTTCCCCTGGCTCGAAAGTTACTCTGGTTCGAAAGTTACTTTCGGGCCTTGCGAATAATAAAGGAACTTAGTTCCGCCCCCTCTCCTCCATCCACGGTGATTTTTAAAGTTACCGGGAAAACTGGCGCGGGCGTCTCGCCCGTGTCACCACACCTGAAGGTGCGTCCCGCCCCAAGCCACCAAGGTCCCAAACCTCTCCGTAGTCCTCTGGTTCGAAAGTTACTTTCGGACCCTGCGAATGAAAAAGGAACTTTGTTCCTCCTCCTCTCCTCCATCCACGGTAATTTTTAAAGTTACCGGAAGTTCATTTACCAGAAGAAAACGGGTCAGACGGGTATCTGCATTGTGAAGATACCCATCTGGCACATGCTAGCCGTAAAACGAAAAACTGGCGCGGGCGTCCCGCCCGTGTCACCACCCCCCGAAGGGGCGTCCCGCCCCAAGCCACAGTAGTCCCCAAATCTCCCTTCACCATACCCCAACTTACCAGGAGAAAGCCTCCTTATTTATAGGGATTTTTCCGAGTTTTCCAGCCAACAACACCTCTCATACCACTATGGGTCAGTACCTTATGTACTAACTATTCCACCCAAAGTATGCGATTCAATTTCTACCCCATCCTACTAGCAGGCTTAGCCCTGCTAGTATCGGTCCAGGCATCGATTGCTCAGGACCAGCCCCACCATGCCCGTGGTGCGCAAGCCCACGCGGAAGTAAACTGGAAAACCGTATCCAGTCCCGTAGCCCGCAACCAGTCCAACACTCTAGAATTCAGCAACGGCACCGGCGATGACTTCGATCGGTACTTGTTCCGTCAGGATGTAGCCGGGGGCCGCAGCCGGTTCACCGTAGACATCACCTCCGGGTACTGCTCCTCCATGCAGTTTACCAGCCAGGGCCTCCTCGCCAATGCCGACGAACTCATCAATACCGACGCTCTACCCGCTACGGCTAACATTGCCCTCCGGGTGTTTGACGTAGACCACAACTCCACCTACGACGACAACGGGGACGGCATCCCTGACCCTGAAGTGGATCATGTGTATGTAAACGGACGGCAGGTTTTACTAGGCGGAGCCCCCTGGGAACTCACTTCGGGCAACAATACCTGGAGCATCCCTTCCATCAATATCCCCATCGACTACCTCAAGTTCCCGCAAGGAGAAGGCCAATCAGCAGAAAACCTCATCGAGATTGACATCGACGTCAAGAATGTAGGCTGGGCCATCGAGTGTAGCGACATCCGCATCAGCTTTCAAGAGCCTACCTGTTCGGCCACCCCCATTGTGCTAGTCAATGGCTTTTTCGGGAATAAGTCTACCTGGGATACCTTTTCCGGCTGGCTATCCAGAGATGGTATTGCTCATGAAGCCGTGGCCGTAAGTGGCACCGGAAGCATGGCTACCAACGCCAACTATTTGCACAGCCAGATAGAACGCATTCTGCGTGAAACCGGAGCCAAGCAAGTCCACATTGTAGCCCATAGCAAAGGCGGGTTGGATACCCGCGAATACCTTCGCAGGTATGGCCACCTAAACCGGGTGGATAAAGTAGTGCAATTAGGCACCCCCAACCACGGTTCCGTATTGGCCTACGGCGGGGCAGGCATAGAGATGCTAGTACGGTTCGGTCTGTACTATTATGGGGGAATCCTTCGGCTGAACCCTACCGTACCCGCCGTGTATGACCTCACTCCCCTACACATGAATGCCTATAACTATGTAGCCATAGGCAATGGGTACCGAGCCAGAAATGCCTTTGACAAAACCAAAGGAAACGACATATACTCATTGGTGGGCACCGAAGAATGGTCTCTAACCAGCTGGGCTTTTGAGGGAGCCAATGACGGCGTTGTGCCAGTAGCCAACTCCACCCTACCCTGAAAAGAAGAGCAGTTCCAGGGTAGGGTGGAGTTGGCTACTGGCACAACG
>JBCBHI010000628.1:0-3729 GCA_038525885.1 Bacteroidota bacterium | reverse complement strand
CCAATCTGAGTTGGTAGGAAGGCTGGTCCTATTTCTGGAAGGGCCGTTTCAAAAGCCTTGGAAGGTTTTGGGGCGCCAAATTTTCTTTGGGTTAATATGGGAGCAGGTGTAGACCATCGGTCGGACGGCTATATCCGTCATGTAGAAAGCCGTCCGACCGGTTTCCCTCGCAATGCTACCTAAAACGGCAGCGCCAATCTGAGCTGGCAGAAAGGCTGGCCCTATTTCTGTAGGAAGGGAAGCATGCTTCCCTTCCTACAGAAATAGTGAATATGGCTATTGTGAGGCAATGGAAAGGGGTGAATAAGCCTGTCTCACCCGGTAGGGCGGCATTTCATGAAACGCCCCCTACAGGAAGGGAATCCTGTCCAATGAGCGCTTGCGCTATTTCTGAACCTTAAACCAAGGGGATAATACTGCAACGGTCTTCTTAGGCCTGCGGCTCTACCCATCGCCATTCATTCTCAAAAAAAGCTTTCTTAATTCTCTGCTGCTAGGTATTCTGATGGCAGCAACTTCTGCTATGGTACCCGAATTTACTGCGGTCTTACGGCTGAGTGAAGGCCATGGGGATAGATGCCCGTGAGGAACGCTATTAAGATGGTAAATTAAGGTGGGGACTAAGTCCCTTTTTGCTTGGTAATATGACGGAAGTAACTTCCGTCATAGGAAGTGAAATGTCTTCCTATCACTTGCCCTGCTTTCCTGATGGAAATTTAGATTGCAAAGGAATCTGTAAACCTGCGTAGGTAGCTTGGGCGGTTAGCATAGCAGATTGAGTTATTTGCTGATAATACAGGGCAGGTTTCTTTAAATCTATCTCATCCAGATAATACGTTCCTTGGGTATCGGAAAAGAACTCATTATAGAATAGTTGTTTAATTAAATCTTCAGGAGATAAACTGTATTGCTTGCCTAAAAGACTCCAAGATCTCCATAGTTGGATTAAGCTAATGGCTACCAGCACCGTTGCTCCATCTTCATCAATTACTTTTCCCCAAAATATGGTTTCGCCACTTAGCTTCCCTTCTAGAAAAGCTTTGCGAATGGTTTGGAATCTTGCTCCTTCACAAATTATTATAGAAACCGTGTCCGGATTTAAGAAACCAATCTCCTTTTGATACAAGTCAAAATTGGGTTGTTCATTGTGCTTTCTTGCAAAACTCACCACATTTGGGAAGGCTTCTTCAGTGAAAAAGGTACTGCCAGATAGAGTATTGAGTAGGGTTAGTACCTTCTTTTTATAGGTTTGTTGGTTACTTTGAAATTTCTTAATGTGTAGATGGAAATTGGATTGCAAAATAGGCCCTACTTCATATAGATAATTTAAGGTTTTAGTCTTTTTGTTTAAGAAGTAAGTTAGGTATCCATCATAGCCAATATTCTTACCGAATTGAACGAGGAAAGTTAATCCATAGGGTTTAATATTCAATATTACCCCAGTCAAATTCTGATTCTTATTGTAGTTCGGAGCCAGAAATGCATAGACAGCGCTTACTGTATATAGAACTAGAGTCGTATTTAGTTTTCCTTTTAGATTTAACTCATAAAAATGGTATTGTTGAATGTTTCTGGCCTCAGTGTAATACTCTTGGGATTTAGAGTCATACAAAGACCATATCCCTTTAATATTTGCCACGTTACTTTGGGTTAAAGTGGCAGAAGTTTCTGAGTTTACCAATTGTAATGATTCCACCGTATTGAGGCCCAGAATTTCGCTGTTGGTGGTAAGCCCAGAGGTTTTGGGTGATGAGGACTTACTGGTCTTTACTGTATTCTTATCCATCTTTTTTTCTCTAGGTATTTTTGTTCGCTTTTTGGAGCGGTTAACTCTGCTTTAGTTGCTGTATTTCGGT
Source organism: Bacteroidota bacterium (assembly GCA_038525885.1). Taxonomy (GTDB): domain Bacteria; phylum Bacteroidota; class Bacteroidia; order Cytophagales; family Cyclobacteriaceae; genus DMST01. The sequence goes on along the minus strand of JBCBHI010000628.1, from coordinate 1,873 downwards.
GCCTAATGTCCCGATCAATTGGAACATCTCCTTCATACTATCCTGCATGAGCTTCATGGCTACTTTGGGGTCTTCCTGATCGTTGATGAGTAGCTGCATGGCCATCTGTTGTAGCCGAAAGGCTTCTAAAGATGAGGGCAATGGGGAAGTTCCCGGGTCAACGGTATGGCCCCGGCTTACTTGATATTCGGCAGCTAGTTGCTCTACGTATTGGTATTGCTTTTTACTGCTGTTCAAGTCAGCACGGTTGAGCATCCACTGCACATACTCAGCCGTGGGGCTGTTGCCTTTCTGATTGGGCCAGAAGGCTTTTTCAATGACCGCTATGTTTTTCTTATTCGCACGCTCTAATTGGTCCCTTAGGGCGGAATGATTATCCCCGGTGGTGTCTTCCTCCCATACGGGCTCAAAGGCATTCTTTAGGGTAGCCAAAGCGTTGGAATAGTTGAGTAAGCGTTCGCAGTATTTCTTGTATTGAGTGGGAGCTTTTAGGGTGATATGGGTTAGGTCTTTACTTTGAGGGGCTATGCTGTTGGCCGGGTCGGCTTGATCTGTGGGTAGGCTGTTTTTGATATTCTCGATATAGATGGTGGTGTCCGTGTTGCCATTGGCGAAGGCGGGAATGGATAAGTAGAACTTTTCTAACAGGGATACCTGGGCGGGCATGGTGTTCTTCCCATCACACATGACCTGATCAGCATCCTGGGGAAGGAGTCGGGTTAATATCTCATCAAAATCCTTCCTTTTGGTATTTCCCATAGAAGATCCTGAAGTAGGATGGAATACTTCCTCGGTAATGGGGGTAAAAAAGGCTCGCACGGGGCTACACGCTAGGAGCTCCTTATGCGGGATTATTTTCTCGAAGGCTGCTACCGAGCCAGAGGCAGTTTTGAAGGTCTTGTTGGTGGTATCGCTTAGCCGGTGCCCATTTTCTGATGAATTCACTTTGGTCATGGTGACCGTTACGAAGGCGTCTACCAGGGCATATAAAACCCTTTCCGCTCTGTTGGGTGAATACGGCAGGCTCGCTGGCCAGGGGGTGCCCAGGTGCAATTCCAGAATGCGGAAGAAGATAAAGCAATCCACGATGAACTTGGCGCGCTCCTCGGCAGACTTGGTATTATTGAAAAACTGCCCAAAGGATATGACCTGCCCTAGGCGTCTTAATACCCCTGATTTCCCAATGAACAACTTGTAGGGCATACTATGCTCATCGAACCCTACCGAGTTAAGAAAGGAAAGATCAGCGGTTTGGGTAGCATTACTTTTGCCTGATGCCCCGTCAGAGGCCACTTTTTGTAAGTATTCTTTAAAGGTTTCGCCCACATTTTTATCCGCCCATACCTGCTCCAGTTTATACCGGTAGCAAGTCATTTTGGTCTTAAAGAAGATGATGCGGTCCGTCTGAGTGCTGCTAAGTTTCAGGTCGTGCTCATACACGTACTTGGCCAAGGGCGATAGCAGCCCCTGGGCGATGGTAAAGTCTGTGTGATTCTTGAAGGTCGCATTCTCGAAGCTCCTGACCAGGATGTTTTGGTTTTGGCCCCACACGCCACCCATTTTGGTGCTGCCAAGGGCAAATCCTCCTTCCTTGGTCCGCCAGCCGCCTAGCTCAGCAATGGTAACTCCCAGGCTGGAGATTTTGGTGCCCTCGACCATCTGCGAAAATATGTAGGGAAGTAGCGCTGCATTGGAAGAGCATTGGATGTAATTGATTTGCAGCAGGATTTTTTGGTACACCGAAAGGGCAAACTGATCCGCGATGGATAGGGAGGGAAGAGTAGGGTATTTTCCCGCTCCTTGGTCCACGGCTTGCTGGAAATCATCGATCAGTTTTTCAGAGGCCACCGACTTGACCACATCGCCTTCCAGT
>JBCBHI010000627.1:0-3729 GCA_038525885.1 Bacteroidota bacterium | reverse complement strand
GGTGATGTTGGTGTCCTCTCCTACGTGCCCGGTTTTATGGATTTTCATGGAGTGGTTGAGTTCGGGGTACAGGTTAGGCAACTTGAGCCAGACCCCTAGCACGCCATGTAGTTGGTTGCCGGTCTCAGTATTCTGTAGGGTAGTACCTGAGTAAGCTCCTAATGACAACAAATAGTGGTCATACTGTTCTACTTCACCGTCTACCTCTATCCCAGTTACTTCACCCAAGGCATCGCGCCGAATACCCGAAAAGTGGGTATTCCAACGGAAGGTAGCCTCGGTCTCGGTGAGGTATTTTATGATTTTCAGGCATAGGTCGTGGACTTTGAGGGTAAAGCCTTTTACGGTCATCACTCCACCCAGCTGTTGGTTTCGCCGGGCGTCATCAAACACCGGATACCGGGCAGATACTTCGTCCGCATCTATCACCTCGGTGAGGGAGCCCAACCGCCCGTGCAAGGCTTGGGCAGCCGCAAAATCTGCCGGATCAGAATACAACCGCAGAATGCCTTTGCGCAAATCCAATCCTTCGAAAAGCTCAGGGGCTTTTTTCATCCAAACGTCCCACAAGGAACCACTCTGGATATTGAGTGAATAGATGTCTTCCCCAAACTGATTGGCACTAGCAGGGTCTACGGAATGGAAATCCTTGATCCAGGAGTGCTCCAACTCATTGAGCCGGGACTTGTCTTTTACCAACCATCCATTCTTGTCAATTACACGCTCAAAGGCCTCGTCCATTTTGGCGTACGTTTGGCTGCCTTTTTCATTGTAGTTGTCTGCTTCGGTGTAGGAATACATCCGAACGTTTTCCCCGCCAAAGGTGCATCCTTTTTCCTGCCAATCCGCTCCACTTAGCGGGGAGGGTCCTTTGTCAATGAGGGTCAAACGGAAGCCTTGCTTAGCTAAGATATAAGCGCTCACCAGATTCACTACGCCCAGGCCAGCTATGGCGATTTCTTTTCGATTTAGGGTCATCATTGTTAATTAAAATGCCAGAAAGTATAAATAAAGAGTACTTTAATAGTACAATTTCTGGTCGCAAACATTGTAAAAAACAACTAAATACAGACACTTATCGTAGTATTTTTTTAGTACGGGAATGCACTATTAAAACCGAAGAAAAAAGCAAATGTAATTACCCAAATTACAAGACATAAACACTTTCTATCAGTACTCCTTACCTGATTAGTAAACCCTTGGTCTAACTACTTTTATTCTAGAGATATGGTCTGATAAATTTCGACTCCTGTATTGATTTCTCCCTAGTACTTATACATAGTAGGTTCCATAATCGGAGCTATCTTGGAATTATCCATCTTCATTCAATTACTTAAGTAGTAATGGCTCTTTATTGCTAAAGAGAACCGCCCCATGGCTTTCCAAAAGCATCTAATGCTCATTTGAAGGAAGAATAGGCTATTGAATTCATCGGTAGGGTAATGGAATACTAGGAGGGTAAAGCAGGAGAAGCATTCACGTTGGCTTCTGATAGCTCTCCTTTGGCTGGTTTAGAAAATGAGAAAGTAGATACTTCCGATTTATAAGACAGAATAATCATATTTTTGCATACAGGCGATAGAGTAAAAAAAGGGCAAAAATCTACCACATTTCGCTACATCGGCACACCACAATTAGCATCCAATTCCATCAATGGCGTACCCAATTCCTCGCTATATGGAATGTATTAATTGGCTTTTTCATTAGACCTTACGTGCGGTATGAGCCCGTCATTTTCATAAGATCTTTCTATATCCTTACTCTAAATTGCAAGACAAGTATTTCTGAAATTAAAACGCGAAAAACGAATGAAAAGGATCATTATGACCCTCTTTGTTGGCGCTTTGGCCGCCGCCATGATTCCTCAAGCTAATGCCGGACTGGAAAGTGAAAGCAACTATTGGCCTTGCCAATGGAGCGGAGGCCCCTGGCCCGGAATCCAGCAGTACGAATGCCCAACCAACTGTGAAGGCACTATCATCACCTTCCGCTCGGCCTTTGTGGAATCCAGCTACAGCTGGTCCGTTTCGCCAGGCTCTAGCATCGTAAGCGGGCAGGGTACCCGTACGGTGCAGATTCAAACACCTAGCGCTGGCGGTACTTTTATTACTCTAGTAGCCGGAGGCAACACATATAATACCTTAGCTGCGTTTGCGGATTGCTACTGAAACTGAGCAATCTATAGTATACATGAAGCCGACCTGTTGATCGCAGGTCGGCTTTTCTGTTTTTCAAGGTTTTTGGGTAGATACTTGCAATTCGTCGAGGCTAGCTAGTAGAGGCTAATATTGGATCATACCGAAAAACTGGGGACTAGCTTTCAAGGGAATCAGCCCTTGTTGGTGACGGGCTAAGGCCCTAAAACACCGACAACGGCGGGAAGTCCCCAGAAATCTTGCTTGATCCCTAATATTCTGGAATCCTTGGGTGTCCCAAAGCTATATGACCTCCAGTTTGAGCGCAGATATTAATCATCGAATGCAACGTTTCTTTGAGTTGGCGTGCTAGCACATAGCCACCATGATCTTTTTACACATGGTGCTGTACCGTTTTCATACATCCATTTGCTTTATGGCACTAATAATCTCCTCTGGTGCCTCTGCGTTTAAACAGTGTCCTTTTCCCTTTACCTCTATTCGAGTGGCATTTGGTATTTCTTTTACCATGTTTTCAGTATGAAAGGAAGGTGTAGCTGCATCCTTATCTCCATTCACTACCGCACAGGGTACGGTTATTTCGTTTAAGCGATCATAATAGCTTTCATCGGCAAAAGCTTTTAAAATTGGGACAAGTTTCGAATGGTCTTGTTGTAAAAATATTTCAGGAACCATGCGTAGTAATTCAGGGTCAGGATTTTCTCCCGAAAGAGATTTTGCAAATAGATTACCCATAGGTTCCCATTTAATCAGCTTTTGTAATAAACCTGATTTCATCAAAGGAATTTGTAGCCGATTTTGAAAATTGTTTTTGTTTATTTCTCCAGCAAAGGTAGCCATTAGAACACAGCTCTTAATTTGCTTTTGCTGCATCTCTGGATAAGAGAGTAAAAATTTCATTACTAAAAATCCTCCCATAGAATGTCCTACCAATATGCATTTTTCTAAATTGAAGTATTCAATCAGGTTTTTATAATCTGATGCCATAGCGCTAGAACTAATCCCTTCTTTACCAATACTTGATTTTCCGTGCCCTCGCTGGTCAAATACTATGGTTCGATAGTTTAATCGATTTAAACCCTCTACAATGATATTCCACTCTATGTGACTTAATCCATATGCATGAGCTAGTAGAATTGTGGTTTTGCCACTTCCCGAAGCAATGGTATGTATACTAGTACCATCGGGCATCTTTACAAATTCCTCCTTACCTTCTATAGGTTTTGACAATTGGAATTTCTGATACATAATCTATTGATCTTTATTTGTGTTGATTTGAATTGACATATCTGTTTTGTCTCAATGGCACAGAACTATGTTAAAACCATTATCTACATATAACCTTCCAAATGGGGTAGGTTGAACAACATATCTTGCGCATTAAATAGAGTCTATTTTATGCAAGGCCTTGAATGCGGTATTTCTAAAAGTGGAAGCTGTAAATTTGTGTAATTGTCTCATGGCCTCCATGTAACCTCCATAGGTCGCATAGTAGATTATGGCCGGGTGCTGGAAGTAATACGCCATAGCTCCCATACCATTCCCACGGATCAAAGTGCCTTGCGGCTTGTAC
>JBCBHI010000626.1:0-3700 GCA_038525885.1 Bacteroidota bacterium | reverse complement strand
GAGTTGAGCATGAGACTTTCACGGTGAAGTACCGACTACCAAGTTTCGCTTGACGCCGCACGGCGGCCTTTAGTTTCCTCAGCATGTACCTAAGGTAACAAAAGTGCCGCTAGAAAAGAGTAGAGGCCTAAGGATCAGTTTGCTCCTCAGGCCTACGTCAATAGAAACTTGGTATTCGTTACTTCACCGTGAAAGTCTCATGCTCAACTCCCACTCCGGTAATGGTCACCTTCTTCCATGACTTAGGAATCATGCTTTTCACCTGTTCAATACCGTTTTCGGTTACTCGTAGTCCCCCAAAACCACTGAGCGCGGCTTGCAGCATACCTCCGGCACCGGTGGCGAAATAGGGGTTGGTACCTCCTGCTGTTTCAGATATCACCGCGAAGGGTGGCACCTCATTGGGGCGGTACCCTCGGTAGAAGTTGGCCTCTGCCTGCTCCACATCCCCAAATACGTTGTGCAAAATGCTCAGCACCGAAGGCCCCATGGCCGGCCCGTCAGGCGACATGGTGGGCTCGTAGTACTCCAGGTCTCGTTTCATTTGATCGCGATCGGTGATTAGTCCGAGAGGGTAGGAGAGCAGATTCACATCCGCTTGTTTGATCATTTCGCCCTCATAGGTGGCATGCTCACGGGTTACTCCGTTTTCAAATTCCAGGATCACCAGGCCATCGGCTACAGCTTGCCATGCCGGATCGGCTTGCTTGCCCAGGAGCCCGGCAGCTTGGGTGGCATAGCGTAAGGAGAGGATGGCTACACCATTGGTAAATGCATTATCATCCACATTCTCTGCCCATTCATCGGCCGCAATCACATTATTGATGTGATAGACCCCCGGCTGCCCTTCATCGGCCCGGCTCACCCAGAAGTCAGCCGCTTCTTTCAGTAGCGGGTAGCCCTTTTCTGCCAGCCATTCTTCATCCTTAGTTACCAAATAGTACTGCCAGAAGGCCCAGGCAATACACCCCGTGATGTGGTGCTCAAAGGCACCCGTAAGCGCCCAGGGAGGCGTGTCCTCGCTTCCGTCTTCGGCACTTTCCCAAGGGAACATCGCTCCCTCAAAACCGTGAGCAAAAGCATTCTGCTTGGCGGCCTCCAGCCGTTCGAATCGGTAGTCCAGCAAAGAGCGGGCTATCTCTGGTTGCAGCATCAGTAGGGGAGGGTACATCCACAATTCGGTATCCCAAAATACATGGCCGTTGTAGCCCAAACCACTCAGTCCCATAGGGCTCAAACTCAAGGCCGTACCCTCACGGGCAAAACTGTACAAGTGATACAGCGCCGAGCGTACATCCTTTTGCACCTGCAAGTCACCCGCTACCTGAATGTCGCTCTCCCAAAGCTCCGCCCAGTCTGCCCGGTGGTCAGCAATCAGTTCATCCAGATCTTGCAGGCGGGCATACGTAGTCAGGCGCTCGGCCTCGCTTTCTGGGTCTTGGTAGTGGGCCGTGCTGGTAGCAGAAGCCACCACCGCAAACCTGTAGGTTTCCCCCTTCTTCAGCTGCTTATAAAACTTGAGTAGGTGACGGTTGAAATCCCAGTCCTCGTGAATCAAATTAGGCTCCTCGCCGTGGTGCTCCTCAAAGATGAAGCTATTGCTCACGGCCACCTTATGCTTACCACTAGGGCTTTCCGCTACTGAGGTCATCAGGTTGAGCAAAACATGCGGCCGATCCACCTGGCTATAGTAGTTCTGTACATCTACCAAATGGTTGGGTGCCTGAATCACACTGGCCGGAACGATTTGCATGTCCTTCTTGGCAGTAACCTCCACCACAATCAGGGAGGTATACGGCAACTGCCGTAGGCTCATCATGGTATGGGTAACTTCCGCGCGGTCATCAATGGAAAAGGTAGTCTTGAGCTCCGCATGTTGCATATCCAGCACCTGCTGATAATTGCTAATGGAGCGGCGGTCTACAAACGTACCGTCCACTACCAGCTGCATATTCACGTGGTTGAAGGTTTTCAGGATGTTGCTCACCTTCCCTCGTTCGTAGTAGTCATACACCCCATTCAGCACCACGGCGTCTACTTGCAATGGGGTGGCGGAGCTTACCAGCCCCACCATACCGTTGGCAACCGTAACCCCGTAGTAGTTGGCCGGATCAATGTCATCGGCAACAATATGCCAAGGAGACTGGGAGTAGTCTTGTGCAAAGAGGGCCCCGGATATCAAGCCCAATAGTGCCAAAGTGAGCGTGGATTTTCTCATGGTTTACCTGATTTAGGATACATAAGAAAGCCACCAAAGCGAAGAAACACAATGCCCATCGGGCAGTTTTGGGATGATAACCTTTACATTGTATTTGGGTGGAATCTACCGAGCGAATTATAGGCTGTGCCTAGGTGCCAAGCGCTGAGGGAGTTTGCGGTTACCCTTCTACCAGTTGTTGCAAAGCCTCAGACAGTTGATTGACCTCACTTGGAGAATTGAACAAAGCGCAGGATACTCGCAAGGCATTTAGGTTGGCCTCGTATATCCCCCGCACAATGATCCCATGCTTTTCTCTCAAGGCTTGTTGTACCTCCTGGTAGTCATGGTTCGCAAACCGGAACGTAAATAAGGCCGAGGTAAAGTCTGGGTGAGTAGGAGATAGAATTTCCGCGCCGGGCAAGGCACTTACCGCTTCTCGCAGTTGATCAGTCAGTTCTTTTTGGTACTTTACCACTGTATCCATCCCAATTCCTGCCAGGAAATCTACGGCGGCCCCTAGGCCCAGCGTGATGCCCGTATTGCGAGTACCATATTCCTCGCGTTGGGCTACCTGGCGGTACTCCTGATGAAGATTTTGCAGGTCGAAAACCGAGTCTGAATACGCCCCTACGTAGCTGGGCTGCATTCGCTCGATGCTATTCGGGTTGATGTATAGAACTCCCGTTCCTTTTGGCCCAAACAGCCATTTGTGCCCGCTTCCGTAGTAGATATCCGGCTGAATATCCTGCAAGTCCACAGGGTACATGCCCAAGGCCTGTGCTCCGTCTAGGCAACAGAATATTCCCCTGTCTCGGCACAACTTGCTTAGCTCTTTGGCCGGTAGGGCCATGCCGGTGGTACAGGTGACGTGTGAGAAGGCGATGGCCTTGGTTCGGGAGGTAATGGCGTCTTTGAACCGTTGCAGATTGGTGGTCCCCGACAAGTCTAGGGGGAGTAATACCAGTTTGATCCCACGCCGCTTTTGCAGGGCGATCCAAGGTGCGGCCCCTCCTATATGTTCCTGATCCGTGATGATGACCTCATCACCCGCTTGCAAGGGTAAGCTCTGGGCGGCAATATTAGCTCCCTCAGTAGCATTGCGGGTAACGGCGATATGTTCAGCCGTAGTGTTGAGTATGGTGCCCAAGGATTGGTGGGTGGAATAACTGCGCGCCCTGCCCGTGCTTGCCCGGGTCTCCAGGTCTTGCATGGTCTCGCATACAGTATCGATCACCACTTGTGGAGAGGGACCTACGCTGCCCGTATTGAAGAAAGTCTTGTTGGTATTTAAAGGAAATTGCTCGCGAACCCTTTTCCAATCTGGCGGGGAGCCAAGGGGCAAAGTCGGCCTGGCGAAAGTGGTGGAGGTGCCAAGTGAAGCCAGGGCACCGAGTCCCAATCCACCCCATACCGACTTTCTAAGAAAAGATCTCCGCTTGTGAGAGGTCATAGCTAAGCTGCTTTTGCCAACTCATTATTTGAAGAACCCAGATCGGACGG
>JBCBHI010000625.1:0-3735 GCA_038525885.1 Bacteroidota bacterium | reverse complement strand
GTGGCCTGGAGGTGGTATGTCGTTCCCTCCGGGAACTCAGTTTTCTAGGACTTGAATCACCCCGCAGTTACCTACGGGGGTACTATATTTCACCTCTTCCAGGGGCTCGGATAAATGATTTGACATATAATCGTCCTGTAGGTCGCCGCCGGATCGTTGGTGTTATGGTCACAACGCAGAGCGGATGCTGTCTAATCCCAGGCAGTATTTTGCGCCCCGGCGAAAGGACGCGTAATAGGGCTAGTATGAGTCTGATGGGGATAGCTATATATAAAGGTAATATTGCGATTTTACAGCCAAAAATTCTCCTTCAATTGCTGCCCCTCAACAGGGGAAGCTCCCGCAGGGTGAAGGGGTCAATATCTTATCGGCAACACTTTCATCCCTAGCAGGCCAACTAGGGGCTTCCGATGAAGAAAAACCCTTTCCGGCCTCCGGCCACCTTTCCCTGAGTAGGGAAAGGATTCCTTGGCACCAAACGAAATGTGTCCTCTCAATTTTTCGCTTGACTTTTGATACGCCCCTCCCGACTAAGTGTTCCTATCAGACCCATTTCCAGGCAATTACAAAAACCACTTCACTACCAAACCAAAAAAAAGGGGCCGAAGCCCCTAGTACTATATGTATAAATGTAAAGGTTGGGTCATTGGCGGGGTAGGAACACGGTACCCAAATCATTGTCTGCTCCTTCCATAACGGTGATACCCGTAAGCAAGGTGGGGTTATACCCAGCCCCAGTTAGCGGCTCTACGGATAGGGTATAGTTTCCGGTGGGCAAGGCTTGCAATACGAAGCCACAGCAGGATCTGTATACGTGCTGGTAATGGTATCGGCCCCAATCAAGGCAAACACCGCCGTACTCACCCCACCGGGGTCAATTTTCCCCATGATGGATCCCTTCTCGGGGTTGATGATGGAGCGAACCACGGGCCGCAAGCGAAACTCATTACTATTCGCTACGGGTACAATGGACCGGCCCGCATCAAAATCGAGCAGCAACTCAAATACCCGGTTATCCGTCAGGGTGGCTTCTATATCCAGAATAATCTCACCGTTGCTCCCCGTGGCGAACGGCAAGTCCTTGATTTCACCACCGATGGACAAGTCATGCTTATCTCCTAGTACCAAACGAACCTGGCTCAGGGTGCCTGCGGGTAAAGCCACTTCGCCCAGCAAGGCTGAATTGCCGTTGGTAAGCTCTAGTACGTTGAACACGCCTGTATTCACTTGATCCAGAGACAGCCATTCTTCATGGGTGTTCTCCATATTCACTTGTACATCGGCTATTTCAATGTTGACGGACTCGTAGTCTCCGGGAGCATCTATCAGGCGTACCTGCAACGTGGCCATATCGGGCTCTTCAGGCTGACAAGCCAGCATAGCCAGTCCGCCCAAAATGCCCAGTAGGGTTGGGTGTAATTTTTTCATACTTGTACCTTAATTATGTGGTCTTGGTATAATTATTCTACTATGTATATCGAAAAAGTGGCCTCCAGGTGTTCATTCATGTAGGGAAAAAGAGTGTTTCGTCGATAGTATTAGCAAATTCATCGATATGCATGCCAATTCCGGCAAATCTTACCTACAGTATTTTTCCAAGATGAATTTACACATCCTCTCTATCAGGCTTTTGGCGGCCCAAAACCATACCGCTAACGATTGTTTTTCCTTCTAAAGAAGTAGCCATGGGTGGCTTATTGGGAAATCCCTACCTTTCTGCACATGACACCACCTATTCGATGGGGCATACTTGGCACTGGTAAGATTGCCCGCAAATTCGTAGCTGATTTAGCCCCTACTTCGGGCGAAGCTTATGCGGTAGGCTCCCGACAACTGGAAAAAGCGGAAGGTTTTGCTCGGGAATTCCAGATTCAGAAGGCTTACGGCAGCTATGAAGACCTGGCCGCCGACCCTGACATAGACGTGGTGTACATCTCTTCGCCCCACTCGGGACATTATGAGCATACGCTTTTGTGTCTAAATGCAGGGAAAAATGTGCTCTGCGAAAAACCCTTGGCGGTAAATGCGCAGCAAGTGAGCGAAATGATTGCCTTGGCTAAGGAGAAAAATCTCTTCCTGATGGAGGCCCTTTGGATGTACTTCCTGCCTACTTTCAGGCAAACCCAACGGTGGATTGCCGAAGGGCAAATAGGTGAGGTGACGATGATACGGGCTGAGTTCGGATTTCCCCCTCCGTATGACCCCAGCAGCCGGCTATTTAACCCCGCCCTGGCAGGGGGTGCCCTGCTAGATATAGGCATCTATCCGCTTACTCTGGCCTTACGTTTGGCCGGGGCTCCTTTGAAAGAGTTACAGTCAGCGGTAAAAAAGGCCCCCACCGGGGTAGATATGGCCACCGCTATGCAGGCTGAGTTTGAAAACGGTGTATTGGCGAGCCTGACTTCTACCCTGGAAAGCCGGATGGTAAATGAGGCCGTTATATATGGCACGGAGGGACATATCCAAATGCCGCTTTTCTGGTCTGGAACAAATACCCACCTAAATCGGAACGGAGAAGTCACCACCTACACCGATGACCGAACTACATTCGGCTACAACTTTGAGGCAGAAGCCGTGCATGCGTGCTTACGCAGCGGCCAAAACCAATCCCCTGATATGGACTGGAATACGAGCATGGAGCTGATCCGGCAGATGGACCGTATCCGGCGGACGCATGAAATTGTGTACCCCTTTGAAAACTAACACATAATGAACCGTATTTTTTTAGGTGCCGGCCTGGCTTGTATGCTGTGGGCTTGCACTCCCAACGCGCAAGAGTCTGATGACCGCCCTTCTGTAGAATACGATCCTAAAGTGGAGGAGCTCCTGAGCCAAATGACGCTGAAGGAGAAGATAGGGCAGATGACCCAAATCACTTTACAAACCGTATCCGATCTCACGTATGATACCATTTCTCTGGATACAGAGGTGCTCAAGAAACACATTCAGGAATATGGAGTAGGATCTTTCCTTAACTGTGGCGGACAGGCCCGCAGCCGCCAGGACTGGAGCCGCATCATAGGCGAGATGCAGCAGCTGGCTATGGAAGAAAGCCGTCTGAATATTCCCATTCTGTACGGTATTGACGCCATACACGGAACCAACTACACGGTAGATGCTACCTTGTTTCCGCAGCAAGTAGGCTTGGCTGCCACCTGGAACCCCGGGCTGGTAGAGGAAGCCGCTGCTTTGGCTGCCTACGAAACCCGCGCCTCTTCCATCCCCTGGACTTTCAGCCCCGTGCTAGACCTGGGCATTGACCCTCGCTGGCCCCGCATGTGGGAAGGATTTGGCGAAGATCCTTACCTGCAATCGCAGATGGGAGTGGCCATGACGGCCGGTTTCCAAGGTGAGGACGTGAGCGCCGATGACCGCGTTGCCGCTTGCCTGAAGCACTACATTGGGTACGGCACTCCCCGTAGCGGTAAGGACCGTACGCCCGCCTGGATTCCTGAAATCATGCTGCGCGAGTTGTTCATCCCTCCCTTCCAGGCGGCCATTGATGCCGGAGCGAAAACCATCATGGTCAACTCGGGTGAGGTAAACGGTGAACCCGTGCACGCCAGCAAGTTCTTGCTATCGGATATTCTGCGCGACGAACTGGGTTTCACCGGAGTAGCGGTAACGGACTGGTACGACATCATTAATCTGGTAGAAAGACACCACACGGCGGCCACGTACAAAGAGGCGGTACGCCAATCGATAGAAGCCGGCGTAGACATGAGCATGGTGCCT